>JAIEPP010000374.1 GCA_019748335.1 Xanthobacteraceae bacterium | reverse complement strand
GCCCCATCCGGACCCGGCCGGCGACGCCCGAATCATCCGGCAGGTCGCCGACGCCTTCCCGATGGTGACCAGCGTACGGGTCCGCGAGGCGCTGGAAACCATCGGCGCCGTCGTCACCAACCTGGTGCTGGCGATCCGCGGCGCCAGCGCGGTGACGCTGGTGTCGGCCATCCTGGTGCTGGGCGGGGCGCTGGCCGCCGGCCATCGCCACCGGGTCTACGACGCCGTGATCCTGAAGACGCTGGGCGCCACAAGGGTGCGGCTACTCGGCGCCTATGCGCTCGAATATCTGATGATCGGGTTCGCCACCGCAGTGTTCGGCGTGATCGCCGGCTCGGTCGCGGCCTGGCTGATCGTGACCCGGTTGATGACGTTGAGCTTCATCTGGCAGGCCGGCAGCGCGGCCGGGGTGGTGGCAGCCGCCCTGGTCGTCACCGTCGGCCTCGGGCTCGCCGGGACGTTGCTGGCCCTGAACCAGAAGCCGGCCAGCGTGTTGCGCAATTTGTGACAAATTGTAGCGGCCCCAAGGCAGGGTTAACCCTGCTTTTGCCCGGAAATCGCTGACAGAGCGACATTCGGCCGCGCGTGGAAGCTTGCGGCAAATGTGTTAGTTTCCCACATATCGGATGGGTAGAGACCCCGGTTTGATGACTCAAAATTAATGTCAGCAAATCGCGGCATCTGAGGTAGATATCTAACTGGCGTCGCAAACCCCTTGCGCTCCGCCGGGCAACCAACGGGAATTCGACCATGTCGGACCTAGACCGTAATTACGCTTCTCCTTTCGGCCGAGCCGCCGGGCGCGCTGATGCCGCTGCCGTCGATGCCGGCCTGCGCGCCTACATGCTGCGCATCTACAACTACATGAGCATCGGCCTGGCCATCACCGGCCTTGCCGCGCTCGGCGTCTACATGGCGGCGGTGACGACGGATCCGTCGGCGGGTGCTGCCAAGTTCGGCAACGCCTTCCTGACGCCGTTCGGCTACGCGATGTATGTCAGCCCGCTGAAGTGGCTGTTCATCTTTGCGCCGCTGGCGATGGTGTTCGCGATCTCCGCCGGCATCAACCGGCTGCGCCCTGCGACGGCCCAGATGCTGTTCTGGCTGTTTGCTGCGCTGATGGGCATTTCGCTGTCGTCGATCTTCCTGGTGTACACCCACACCTCGATCGTGCGGGTGTTCTTCATCACCGCGGCGACCTTCGGCGCGCTGAGCCTTTATGGCTACACCACCAAGCGTGACATGACCGGCATGGGGTCGTTCCTGTTCATGGGCCTGATCGGCATCATCATCGCGAGCCTGGTCAATCTGTTCCTGGCAAGCTCGATGCTGCAGTTCATCGTCTCGGTGGTCGGCGTTCTCGTGTTCGCCGGCCTTACCGCCTGGGATACCCAGCGGCTGAAGAACGACTACATCTACGGCTATGCCTCGCAGGGCGGTGAAGTAGCAGAGCGGGCGGCCATCACCGGCGCGCTGTCGCTCTACCTGAACTTCATCAACCTGTTCACGCTGCTCCTGCAGCTGCTCGGCCAGCGCGACTAAGCGCTTCCGGCCCATGCTGACGAATATGAGCCTCTGAAGAATATGAGCCCCGGCCTCGCGGCCGGGGCTTTTCTTTTGTCCGCAGCGAAAATAATCTGGCGTCATGTCCGCCACAGAAATCAGGCCCGCCACCGAGGCCGACCTCCCCTTTGTCACCGACATCTACGAGCACGCGGTGCGCTATGGCACGGCGACGTTCGAACTGATCCCGCCCGACCTCGCCGAAATGACACGGCGGTTCCGGGCATTGATGGACGGCGGCTTTCCCTATTTCGTCGCCGCGGTCGAAGGCCGCGTCATTGGCTACGCCTATGCCGGGCCGTACCGGCCACGGCCGGCCTATCGGTTCACGGTGGAGAATTCGGTCTACCTGCAGCCTTCGATCCATCGCCGCGGCATCGGGCTGCAGCTGATGCTGCGGCTGATCGGAGAATGCGAGACGCGCGGCTTCCGGCAGATGATCGCCGTGATCGGCGACTCCGCCAATGCCGGTTCGATCGGGGTTCATACCAGGACCGGCTTCCAGATGGTCGGCACGCATCCCAGTGTCGGCCTAAAGTTCGGCCGCTGGCTCGACACCGTGATGATGCAGCGCGCGCTCGGCGAAGGCGCAGGCACGCTGCCGGCGGATTCGAAGACCGGTTAGCTAAACCACCGCGAGCTTGCGGTCGATCACCAGCAGCACGCGCTCAAGCTCATGACCGCGGCGCAGGATCAGCCCGGTCGCCGTGATCACGCTGTACATGCCCTGCTTGCGCGCCAGCCGCGGATCTTTCTCGATGCGATAGATCGGGACTTCCGAGGCGCGACGGAACACTGAAAACACCGCGCGGTCTTTCAGAAAATCGATGGCGTAATCGCGCCACTCGCCATCGGCGACCATGCGCCCGTACAGGTTCAGGATCCGATTGAGTTCGAGACGATTGAAAGTGACGTTGTTTTGCGCGGGGCTCGTTTGCACCGTACTCGCAGCGGCGGCGCGTGCCCCTGCGCGATTCTCGCTTGGATCGGTGTCCTCCGATATCGAGCTCATCGAGCGCCTCCTGTCATCCTCATGACATGATTGCGCTAACCGCGGAGCCTCGCAAGACCCTTTAAGGGCCTTTGTAAATATGGCGGAAACCGCGGCGGAATGTCCGACAGGGGCAGGAAATATCGAGTCACGCGATCGTTAGCGGAATCTTATTGCTGCCCTACTTCTGCCAACCGCCCGCCCCGCTGGATTGCGAGAAGATAATCCTGCGTTGGCCCGGTCCTTTCGGTTCCGGATTCCTCAGCCCCCAGCCCCCCGGGGTCGTCGGGATCGGGCCTGTTCGCAGGGGAGAAATCCCGAACTCGGGCCAACGAAAGTTGGTCCTTTTTCGTTTCTGGGGGCGGTTCAGCAAAATTATAGTTCGTCGTTCCGGGACGCGCCTTTAGGCGCAGGCCGCAGATGCGCACCGGGGAATGACGATGAATTTAAATCAGTGCAGCGACGTCATGGCCGCGCCCAGCATCGAGCCCGGCTTCTCGCGATTGCCATCCTGGACATAGACCACCGCGGCATCGACGCCGTCGCGCGAGATATTCTCGATCGGCACGACCCAGTTTCCGGAACTACCGTTCCAGTCGCCGACCTTCAGGATATTGCGCACCACGTTGTAGTAGACGAGTTCGCGGCCGCGATTTTCGCCACGCCCGATTGAGATCGGAACCGATTTCGAAACCGAGCAGATCCAGACCTCGCCATGCGCTGCCGTGGGTGCCTTGCTGGCGGCGACCGAAACATTGATCTGCCTGCCGGACAACGTCATCGTCACCGGCACCGACATTACGCCATCGGTCTTGATGGTATCGCTGATCGCGTATTCGATGCTGCCGCGATCGCTGCCGATCGCCTGCGCCGAACCGTTGACGATCACCTGCGGCGTGTAGACGTCGCGATCACCGCGTACATGCGAATAGGCTTTCTGACGGGCGCTGAAGCGCGAGTCGGCCAACGTGTCCTTCCAGCCGAGGTAATCCCAATAGTCGATCGGCATGCTGAGCGCGATCACCGAGGGGTCCCTGGAGAGCTCGCCGAGGATCTTGTCGGCGGGCGGACAGGACGAACACCCCTGCGAGGTGAACAGTTCAACCACGGCGCGCGGGTCGGCGTGGGCGGGGCGGATGATCGCGACGATCGCACATAAGCTGAGCGCACCGGACCATCGCGAGATACGATTACAAGCCGTCATCACTGTCATAGTGCGAACCGGTCGTGACGATTTCCATCCGTAATTGTACGGGGCATGATCTGATCCCTGTGAGCGTGCCCCAGAACGCGAGAAAGCGGCCTTTTCATAGGCCGCCTTCTTCCTGGTCGCTACTCACTTCGCAGTGAGGCATGGATCACAAATCCGCGTCAGGCGGCAAGATTCCGCAGCACATACTGCAGAATGCCGCCGTTGCGGTAGTATTCGAGCTCATCGAGGGTATCGATGCGGCACAGCAGCGGGACGCGCCGCAGCGAGCCATCGCCGGACACGATTTCCGCGGTCAGGGTCTGGCGCGGCTTCAGGTCGCCCTGCAAGCCCCGGATCGTCACCTTCTCATCGCCCTTCAGGCCCAACGAAGACCATGAGGTGCCGTCCTCGAAGGTCAGCGGCAGCACGCCCATGCCGACCAGATTCGAGCGATGGATGCGCTCGAAGCTCTGGGTGATCACGGCGCGGACGCCGAGCAGGCGGGTGCCCTTGGCGGCCCAGTCGCGCGACGAGCCGTTGCCGTATTCGGCGCCGGCGAACACCACCAGCGGCACCTGCTCTTCCTTATATTTCATCGCGGCATCATAGATCGACATCTGCTCGCCGTCGGGCCAGTGCTTGGTGAGACCGCCTTCGGGAATGTTTCCGTCGGCGCCCTTCAGCATGAAGTTCTTGATGCGGATGTTGGCGAAGGTGCCGCGCATCATGACCTGGTGATTGCCGCGCCGCGTGCCGTACTGGTTGAAGTCCGCCGGACGCACCTGGTGCTCCGACAGATAGGTTCCAGCCGGCGACGTCAGCTTGATCGAACCGGCCGGCGAGATGTGGTCGGTGGTGATCTTGTCGCCGAACATGGCGAGGATGCGCGCGTCGACGACGTCGACGATCGGCTCCGGCTCCTTCTTCATGCCTTCGAAGTAGGGCGGGTTCTGCACATAGGTCGAGCTCATGTTCCAGCGATAGGTCTCGCTCTCGACCGTCTTGATCTTGCGCCAGTTGGTGTCGCCCTTGAACACGTCGGCGTAACGCTTCTTGAAGATCGTGGCGGTCACGTACTTCTTCATGTAGGCGTTGATTTCCTTGGTCGTCGGCCAGATGTCCTTCAGGTACACCGGCTTGCCGTCCTTGCCGTTGCCGATCGGCTCGACCGAGAGATCCTTGGTGACCGTTCCCGCCAAGGCGTAGGCGACTACCAGCGGCGGCGAGGCCAGGTAATTGGCCTGCACATCCGGGCTGACGCGGCCTTCGAAGTTGCGGTTACCCGACAGCACGGCCGCGGCAATGATGCCGTTGTCGTTGATCGATTTCGAAATCTCCTCCGGCAGCGGGCCCGAATTGCCGATGCAGGTGGTGCAGCCGAAACCGACCAGGTTGAAGCCGACCTTGTCGAGTTCGAGCTGCAGGCCGGAATTGGACAGATATTCCGCGACCACCTGGCTGCCCGGCGCCAGCGAGGTCTTGACCCAGGGCGCTGCCTTCAGGCCCTTGGCGGCGGCGTTGCGCGCCAGCAGGCCGGCGCCGATCAGCACGCTCGGGTTCGAGGTGTTGGTGCAGGAGGTGATCGCCGCGATCACGACGTCGCCATGGCCGAGATCGAAATTGCGGGCTTCGACGGCATAGCGCTTCGAAATGTCCGCAGCCTTCTTGTACTCAGTGGTCATCGCCCCGGCAAAACCGCTGGCGACCGCCGGCAGTGCGACGCGGCCTTCAGGCCGCTTCGGCCCGGCCATCGACGGCACCACGTCGCCGAGATCGAGCATCAGCTTTTCCGTGAACACGGGATCGAGTGACTTGGCGGTGCGGAACAGGCCCTGCGCCTTGGCATAGGCCGTGACCAGCTTGACGCGATCAGCCTTGCGGCCGGAGGTCTTGAGATAATCAATGGTCGCGGCATCGACCGGGAAGAAGCCGCAGGTCGCGCCGTATTCCGGCGCCATGTTGCCGATGGTGGCCTTGTCGGCGACCGAGAGATGGTCGAGGCCGGGGCCGTAGAACTCGACGAACTTGCCGACCACGCCCTGCTTGCGCAGCATCTGCGTTACCGTCAGCACCAGGTCGGTTGCGGTCACGCCTTCCTTCAGGGAGCCCTTGAGCTTGAAGCCGATCACTTCCGGCAGCAGCATCGATTGCGGCTGGCCGAGCATCGCGGCTTCCGCCTCGATGCCGCCGACGCCCCAGCCGAGCACGGCGAGGCCGTTGACCATCGTGGTGTGCGAGTCGGTACCGACCAGCGTGTCGGGATACGCCACCTCAAACATGCCGGTCTTCTTGCC
>JAIEPP010000098.1 GCA_019748335.1 Xanthobacteraceae bacterium | reverse complement strand
TCCATCGAGCCGGTCATCTGGTCGGCATAGAGGATCACCTTGCCGTCGACGTTGCGCGCGGCGCGGCCGATGGTCTGGATCAGCGAGGTCTCGCTGCGCAAAAATCCTTCCTTGTCGGCGTCGAGGATCGCCACCAGCGCGCATTCGGGAATGTCGAGGCCTTCGCGCAGCAGGTTGATGCCGACCAGCGCGTCGAACGCGCCGAGCCGCAAGTCGCGGATGATCTCGATGCGCTCGATGGTGTCGATGTCGCTGTGCATGTAGCGGACGCGAATGCCCTGCTCGTGCAGGTATTCGGTGAGATCTTCCGCCATCCGTTTTGTCAGTACCGTGACCAGCGAGCGGTAGCCGGCTTGCGCGGTGGCACGGACCTCGCCGACGAGGTCGTCGACCTGGGTGCGCGCCGGGCGGATGTTGACGGGCGGATCGATCAGGCCGGTGGGACGGATCACCTGCTCGACGAACACGCCGCCGCTTTCGTTCAGCTCCCAGCCGCTCGGCGTCGCCGACACCGCGACCGATTGCGGGCGCATCATGTCCCACTCTTCAAAGCGCAGCGGGCGGTTATCCATGCAGGAGGGCAGACGGAAGCCGTATTCCGCCAGCGTCGCCTTGCGGCGGAAGTCGCCTTTGAACATGCCGCCGATCTGCGGCACCGTGACATGGCTTTCGTCGGCGAACACCAGGGCGTTGTCGGGCACATATTCGAACAGCGTCGGCGGCGGCTCGCCGGGGCGGCGTCCGGTGAGGTAGCGCGAATAGTTTTCGATGCCGGCGCAGCTTCCGGTCGCTTCCATCATTTCGAGATCGAAGGTGGTGCGCTGCTCCAGCCGCTGCGCTTCCAAGAGCCGGCCGTGGTTGTTGAGTTCGTCGAGCCGCAGTTTCAGTTCTGATTTGATCGACTTGATCGCCTGCACCAGGGTCGGCCGCGGCGTCACATAGTGCGAGTTGGCGTAGATCTTGATGAATTCGAGATCGTCCTGGCGGTGGCCGGTAAGCGGATCGAACTCCTCGATATTCTCCACGGTGTCGCCGAACAGGTTGACGCGCCATGCGCGGTCTTCGTAGTGCGCCGGAAAAATGTCGATGACGTCGCCGCGCACGCGAAACGTGCCGCGGGTGAAATCGGCTTGGGTGCGCTTGTATTGCAGCGCGACGAGGTCGGCGATCAGTTGCCGCTGGTCGATACGCTCGCCCTTCTTCAAGGCAAAGGTCATCGCGGTATAGGTCTCGACCGAGCCGATACCGTAGATGCAGGACACGGAGGCGACGATGATGACGTCGTCGCGCTCCAGCAGCGCACGCGTCGCCGAATGGCGCATGCGGTCGATCTGCTCGTTGATGGAAGAGTCCTTCTCGATATAGGTGTCGGTCCGCGGCACATAGGCCTCGGGCTGGTAGTAGTCGTAATAGGAGACGAAATACTCGACGGCGTTGTCGGGGAAGAAGCTCTTGAACTCGCCATAGAGCTGCGCAGCCAGCGTCTTGTTCGGCGCCAGAATGATCGCGGGGCGCTGCGTGGCCTCGATCACCTTGGCCATGGTGTAGGTCTTGCCGCTGCCGGTGACGCCGAGCAGCACCTGGGTGCGGTCGTTACGCGCGATGCCTTCGACCAATTCCTTGATCGCGGTCGGCTGGTCGCCCTTCGGCTCGTATTCGGATTTGATCACGAAGGGCACGCCGCCTTCGGATTTCTCCGGGCGCGGCGGCCGGTGCGGGGTCCAGATTCGCACCTGGCCATCGTCGCCCTTGAACTCGGGACGGCCGTCGCGGATCAGGTTTTCCAGCGCGTCGGCGGTGGCCTTGACGCCAAAGGCTTCCATCTTGCTGCGCGGCGGCCGCGCCAGCGCCTCGTCGTCGTCTTCAGCGGTCGGCAGGCCGAGTTGCCGCGCCAGTTCCGGGTCGAGGGTCGGAATGGTCGCGGCGGTGCCGTAATTGGCTTGTGGCGCTTCGTCAAAACCTTGCGCGTCGCGCTTGGCGACATCGTCGCCGGTCGCACGCGTGGAAGCCCGCGCCCGGTGCGCGGCGGCCTCGCCGCCGGCGCGGCGGTCCCAGGAATTGTCCGGCGGCGGCTGCAGCCCGGTGCCCGAGCCCATGCCGGCATCGCCGCGGTTGATCGCGGGATTGAGCAATTCGGCCAGCGCCGGCCCGATCGGCTGCACGTCGGGCCGATGCGCTTTGGATTTCGGGGTTTTCGCTGGTTTTTTGGGAGGTGCGGGATTCTTCGCCATGCCGTGAATATGGGGCGAGTCAGGGGCTGAGAAAAGGGTAAATGGCGGTGGGAATGGCGCGCTGCTGACGTGTTTTGGTTGTCAGTGGATGTCAGTAAGGAACTTTGAACCGTCACCCCCGCACAGCGGCTGCGCCGTTGTCGCTGGAGGAGCGCGAGACCCCTGGCGCGACACCTCACGCTGCTGGCGGCGCGCACGCCGGACACGTATTCGGCGCAGTTCAAGAACGGGGTTACCGCACCGGCCACTCATGCGCGCATGATTGCGAACCATATCTTTTTAGCTGTGTGATCGATCTCACGCCATCCTCGGTAGTTCTGCGAATTGTTCCTCCCATCATTCCGCCCACAATGCCGGGCACCCCGTGAGTCGGGTGCGCCCTTGCGCCCGCGGAGAACAGGATGAGTGCGGAGCTTCACCGTCGGCGCGTGCTGAATTTTCTCGACGCGTTCTACGGCGGCGATACCGAAGCCGCGCTGAAATGTTGCGACGACGACATCGAGTCGATGGTCTATCTGCCGGTCGAACTGTTTCCGCATCTCGGGCCGCGGCGCGGCAAGGCGGCGATCTCGGAGTTGATGGACGTCCACGACGCCCGCTACTCCAGCCGGCGTTTCGAGATCAAGTTTCTGGTCGTGGACGCCGAGCGCGCCGCCGGGATCATCGACGTGTCCTTCACCAAACGGACCGACGGACGCGTGCTGACGATGCCGAGCGGCCTTTTCCTCACTTTGCGCCGCGGCCTGATCACCGAACTGCGCAGCTTCTTCGATACCATCGACATGATCGCACAGTTGACCGGCCGCGATCTGGTCGGGCCGCTGCTGCGCGAAGCCGGGCCGGCGCTGCGCCCGCCGGAATTGCCGCCGTCGTCTTCCGGCACGCGTGCCAACAAGATTTGAGCGGTCGATGCATTATCGAAAAAGTACACCTAACGGCCGTTAACCGTTTTTGTGCCGCCAGCGCCGGCGCGTCGATTACGTTTGCGAAAATTATCCCGTGCTATTGCTCGCCAAACCGGCCGCAAAAGCCGGACCCAACCGGGTGGAGGTGCCGATGACCGCGGAGACCAACCGTCAGCGCGTGCTGAATCATCTCGACGTGTTCTATTCCGGCGATATCGAAGGCGCGCTGGCGCGCTGTACCGACGATATCGCGTTCACCGCCAACGCCCCGGTCGACCTGCTTCCGCATATGGGCCATCGCCAGGGCAAGGCAGCGATGCGCGAGATGTGGACCGCCGTTCACGGCCGCTATTCCGATATGCGCTACGAGGTGCCGATCCTGGTCGCCGAGGGTGACAAGGTGGCCGCGCATATTCGGGTATTCCTCCGAAAGCGCAGCAACGGGCGGGTGGTGCAGTTCGACATCGCCTCGTTCTTCACCCTGCGCGACGGGCTGGTCGCCGAGATCCGGGAAATCATCGATACGCTGGATCTGGTCGAGCAGGTGCTGGAGCGCGACGTCAGCGGGATTCTGACCGGCAAGCCGGAAGCGATTTAGCTTTCCCGTCTCCCACATATTTCCCCCTCTCGCGTTGAACCTCACAGCCCCGGCCGTGACACACCACAAGGCCGTTTCCGGACAAGAAGAACATATGAAGATCGCGTTGCTGGCTCTGCTGGGTTTGGCGTTGGGGGCTCTCGGGGGTGCCGCGCTCGGTATCGGCGCCGGGCTCGCCTGGGTGGAAATCTTTAAAACCACGAGTTTTGAAGGCTATAGCGGGATGCTGGTGTTCTTCACCTTCATGCCGCTGGGGGCGGCGATCGGCGGAATCGGGGGCGCCCTGCTGTTCGGCGTGATCGCGATTCGCGACGCCGAAATCGCGATCGAACGCGAACCGGTCGGCCACGGCGACCGCTGAATCGCCGCTTATCAACGCTGGATGACTGGAAGCACTGCATTTGTGCAATGCAAAAACGTCGATTGTATTTTGGCAAAAAGCGCCTATTGTTAGTACACTAACGAAATTGAAGCCGACCCGCCCGGCGTCGATGAAGACGCTTATTTGGGCGCGTTCGCAGTTTTGAAATCCAGTTCAGGGACCACAGCAAATGACAGAGCATAGTCTCTGGCGTTTTTCGCGCGCGTTGCATCGCGCGATCAATGAGCGCCAGCCCGCCGACCTTGAAGCCCTGCTCGACGACGACGTCGATTGGGCGATCTATGGTCCGGTCGACATGTTTCAGTTTTTCGGGTCGCGCCGCGGCAAAGCGGCCGTGATCGAGGTGATCCGGCAGATCGCCGACAACGTCCGGGTTCATCGCTTCGACCGCGAATCGATCATGCTGGGGGTCGATTCCGCTTCCTCGATGATGCGCTATTCGCTGACCGCGCTGGATTCCAACAAGCCGATCAGCGTGCGGATCGCGCATTTCGCGCAGTTCAGGGCCGGCCGGCTGACCAACTTCCGGGTACTGGTCGATACGTTCGACCTGGTCGAACAAACCGTGGGCTATCCGATCCACCTGCCGCGCATGGCGGTATAGAGATCGCGATTCCTTCTTCGCCTTGCCCGGTCACCACCGCCTGTTTTGCGCAGGCCGTGTGACCACCGGGCGATGCCGGGCATCCACGTCTTCTTTGCCAGCCCCAAGACAGACGTGGATGGCCCGGCCATCCCTCCCGCCATAATTTCGCACCAGAACGAACGCATTCTGGACAGCACTTGGAATGCGGGCAGGCAATGAATCCCACGACAGGATACGAGCGGACGAGGCTGCTGATGCTGGCGGCCGCCATCATGCTGGCCTCAACACTGACCGCCGTGGCGCAAACGCCGCCGGCCGACGAGGATGAGGAGCCCGCTTCGGAAGAATCCGCGGCGGCCCCTGACGTCGCAGTGGCGCCGGACGTCAACGATCCCGACATCATGAAGGACATCGATGTCAGCAAGCTCGACTGGAGCCAGCTCAACGTCGACGCCTCAACCCTGACCGGTCCGGCCGCGAAGGGCCGCGCCGCGCCGAAGGGCGCCAGTGCGGACGCCGCCTGGTCGAACAACGCCAAGCCGAACGGCGCTTCCGCCGTATCGGTCAAGCAGTCGCTGACCCCGTTCTGGGATACCCGCATCGGCGCCGACATGACGATCGCCCGCCAGGGCACGCTGACGACGTCGGAGGAACTCTCCGCGAAGCTCTCGAATGGCGGCAGCCTGCCACAATCCTCCGGCACCGCCTGGGCGGCGATCACAGCGCCCGGTGTGGCCTCAATCTGGGACAAGACCGCGGTCGAAGCCCGCGTCGACCCCGGACAGGAACAGTCCAAACTCGGTACCTCCCTGAGCAAGTCGCTGTCGCTGAGCGACGATTATTCGCTGACCCTGAAGAACGACTACAACCTGATCCAGCAGGGCATCGTGCCGGTGCCGGGGATCATCAGCCGTCCAGCGCGCTCCTACGAGACCGATCAGTCGGCAAAACTGAGCATTACCGATACCGGCACCAGTTTCATGGCGGGACAGACGCTCTCGACCAATGACGACAAATGGTTGCGCAAGGTCGGCGCCGAGCAGAAGCTGTTCGACGGCGTCACCATCTCGGGCTCGATCGGCGAGACCTCCACCGGCACCGCCAGCAAGAGCCTCTCGGCCGGTTTCAAGCGCAGCTGGTAGGCGCCGCCTCCCCCGACGACGCGGCCCTTCCCGGCCGATCCCAGGAATGATCCAGCATTGCCGCATATTGGCCCAGATGCGGTCAAAATCGGCAGTCCAGATGGCACCTTACTACTTCGTCGTGCGGGGGACGTCCGCGCTCGCTTGAAAGCGAAACAGAGGAATAGCCGATGAACGCTACCATTCGTTCCGAA
>JAIEPP010000229.1 GCA_019748335.1 Xanthobacteraceae bacterium | reverse complement strand
CCGGCGGTTAGCTCGTTAAGAAAACAGAATCGTCGACAGCCGCTTGCGTCCGTCCACGGTGGCTTCGTCCATGCCGCCCCACGCCTCGAAGAACTGCACCAGCTGCTTGCGGGCGCCGTCCTCGTTCCATTTGCGGTCGCGCCGGATGATTTCCAGCAACTGGTTGGTCGCTTCGGCGCGGTTGCCTTCCGCATTGAGCGCGGTCGCCAGATCGAAGCGGGCCTGATGATCGAGCGGGTTTGCGGCGACTTTCTGTTCGAGCTCGGCGACCGGCCCGACCGCCTGGGCCTGCTCGGCGAGGTCGATCGAGGCCTGCACCGCCTTGACGGCGGCGTCGTTGCGCTTGGATTCCGGCACCATCGCGATGGTCTGCTTGGCCTGTTCGATCGCGCCCGTCGTCACATAGCATTTGGCGAGGCCAGCCATGGCCGGAATACTGGTAGCGTCGAACGCCAGCACCTCGGCATAGATCTGCGCCGCTGCGGCCGCATCGCCTTCCGCCAGCACGGCTTCCGCTTCTTGCAGGATTTCCGCGATATTCGGCTCGCCCGGGGCGGCCCGGCCCTTGGTCAGCTTTTCGATGAAGGCGTTGACTTGGCTCTCGGGCACCGCGCCCATGAATCCGTCCGCTGGCTGGCCGTCGACGAAGGCAATCACCGCCGGGATCGACTGGATGCCCATCTGGCCGGGAATCTGCGGATGCTCGTCGATGTTCATCTTGACCAGCTTGACCTTGCCCTTGGCCGCGCGGACCGCCTTCTCGATGATCGGCGTCAACTGACGGCAGGGACCGCACCAGGGCGCCCAGAAGTCGATCAGCACCGGCTGCTGCTTCGATTCCTCGATGACGTCCTTCACGAAGGTCTGGGTGGTGGTCTCCTTGATCAGATCGGGTGCTGCCTGCGGCGCCGGGCCGCCGCCCTGCTCAATGATGGTCACGGTATCCTCGCCTGATGTCTCGAGAAGATGCTGGATTGGTCTTGGCCGGCCGCTTCTAGCACGGCTGGGAATCAAGTTCTCGTCAGCTAAATGGCGGTTTGGCCGCAAAATTCAATCCGCGGCGGGCGGCGCCGAGCCCCCCGGACGGTGCGGCGAAAGGGACGGTCCGGCGCCGGCCGGGCCGGCAATTTGCTTCAATTCGTCCCGCAACCCGACGGAGGTCAGCGACCGAGTTCCCGATTCCGGCCGCTATCGGCCAGGAAATCCCGTTTCGACGCCGTTTCGGACCGATTCAAGCTCATTTGTTAAGAAAATCAGATTATTCGGATGGCCTCAGACCGCGTTCGAACTGTTGCATTCGCGGTCTGCATTTGGCATAGCTCTGCCGCTGGCGGCGAGCGATCGCCGCCATCTCGGATGCGGGTGTAGCTCAGTGGTAGAGCACGACCTTGCCAAGGTCGGGGTCGAGGGTTCGAGCCCCTTCGCCCGCTCCAATTTTTCTGCATTGGCATTTTACTCAGTCAACGACAGGCCGCCTTTTGGCGGCCTTGTTGTTTTTTGGCCGGCCCGCTGCATGCTGTCGCGACAGCCGAACGCGCCTCCGCCCCTCACTTCGGAATGCGATAGACCCGGATCGTGCCTTTGCCCTGGTTCACGTCGTGAAACAGATCGGGCCAGAAGCCGCTCACCGGCTTGTTCAAATAGACGAAGATTTCGCCATCGCGTTTGGGTTTCAACACCTCGTCCAGCCGGCCGTCGGGCCGCGGATCCTCGTCGGGGTCGATGAAATTCTCTTCCGTGCCGGTCTCGCCATAGCGAACGATAATCCGTCCGTAAGGCCGGTCGAAAGAACGTCTGAGCGGATAAGCCGCCGTCAGCAGCAGCGTTCGTCCCAAAGCGACGAGGGAGGCCGACAGGCCATCCTTTTTCCGGACGGCGGTGTCCTTCCATTGCGGCAGGAACGCGCCAAGCGGCATGCCGCCGGTGCTGGAAGCCGCGCCCAGGAATGACCAGTCGTCATCCTTGGTCAGGAAGAGCTGATAGTGCCCGTGTTTGTCGACCATGATTTTGGTGGCGGTACAGAGATCACGGGTGTCGAAATGGGCCTCAATTCCACGACAGGCCTTCGTGCAGGTGCCCGGCAGGGTACCGTCGGGGTTTCGTCTGCAGAGCGCCATATCGGCCTTCTCGCAAATCTCGAGTTGGTCCGGCGGCGGGGAAGACGGGATGCAGAAGTTACCGAAGCTGTCGCGAACGTTGAAGATATAATGGCCGGCCAGAGCGATGCCGCCGACCAGGAAGACAAAGGCAAAAATGGCCGGTGCATATCTGAGCTTGATGTTGCTGATGGCCTGTTTGTACCCATCCTTCAGTCTGAACGAGGCAATGGTCGCGTCACTCAGCAATATCGTGATCAGGATGGCGAACGCGAACGACTGAAAATACGGATGCGTGATGCGGTCGATGAATATTTGCAGCCCATCGGGTGCCTTCGGCATCTCATAATGGAACCAGCCTGGAATTGGATAGAGCGCGATAAACCATAACAATGCGCAGAGCAGCTTTTTCGGAATGCCGCGGCCGGCGCTGGTGTCAACAGGTCGCGCGTGCACATCGAATTTCGAAAGGCTGTGCCGCCAGGCCGTCCGCATTTGATCGGTGATCCTGCTGCGAAGGTTGGTACTCAAGAACAGCAGCAGCGCGACAAGTCCCGCACACAGCACGAACCAGAGCGGATCCCTGGTATATGCATTGATCCATCGTGAGGCGGCGCTCGGAAGAGCGAGCCCGACGATGCGAATAATGTCGGAAACCGGCCTGAGGCGCGAAGTGAGTTCGGCCGAGGCCGGCAGGTGCGATGTCAGCGGGTAGGCCAGCAGATGGATCGAGGCGATGACCGTCAGGAAATAGATGACACGTCGCCGCCAGATCGAGCTTCCGACGACATGCTCCTGGGTGGTCTCGCGCTCAAGGGCAGACTTCGAAGTCTCGTATCGCGGCTTGTCCGGTTTCGATTTGTCCGAGGTATCGAACAGCCTGTCCGGCGAAACGATTTTTTCTTCGTAGGTGAGGATTTCATAGGCCGGCGGCAATCCGACCGGCGCATAGAGATGTGCATCGACGGCGATCCGCGCGAACACGCTTTCGTGGATCTTCGGGGTCACGATTTTCACGCAATCGCGCTTGTCGTCCGAGAATTTCGTATCCGAAAGCGCCGCGACACTTCGCGGGCCGTAGCGGTAGTATCCGCCCAATCCGTTTCTTGAATCGTAGATTCGGCCGTCCTTGTCCTGTGCCGAGCAGGCCCGGATGAATGCGTCGGGGTCGGCGCCCGGAGCCGCCTTGAGTGTGAGGCCGCAATTTCTGGCCTCGGACAGGATCCAGGTGAGGGAGACTTGCGCCAGCGAATCGTCCGGGTAGCCGCCGCCGACGTTCGAATGCACGCCCGCAAACCAGACCTGGCTTATTCGCTCCGATTTGGTTGTCCTCTCCGCAACTGTATTGTCGGGAACAGGTTTGTCGGGATTGGCCTTCTCGGCGGTCGCCTTGTCAGGTTTGGCGTTGTCAGTATCGGAGTCCGGCGGGCTCTCATCCCACAGCAGGGGGTGAAAGGTGGTACGCTCATCGTCGAGCGACAAAGCGTGGCAGGCTTTGCGAACCAGGGGGTTGAGTTGCCGGTCGGGGAGCTCGAGCGGCCAGAGATATCGGCTGACGCCTCGCGTCATCTCGTCGATGGGGAGGCCGTACGCGGCAACGGTGTCCCACAGGCCCAGAAAGGCGATGTGATCGATCGGCCGCTCGGTTTTGTCGTGCTTGGCAGATACGAAGATGTTGCGCAGCTTTCGAAACAGCCATTCGACCTGGAACTGCGACTTGAACGATTCCGCCCGGTGCGCCCGGTAAGCCGCGGCGACCTTTCGATCGAGCTCTGCTTCGGTGCGGTAACTCACCAGGCCTTGTTCGCAGATCAATCCGTTCACCACGCGGATGGTGAAGGCGCCGCGGCTGAACCCGAATGCAAAGATGTCGTCGCTTTGGTAGGGGCCGTATTGCTCCAGCCGCCGTTCCGCTTTTGCGGCAGCGGCCTCGAGCGCCAGATAGTCGAGATGCGAACAATAGTTGCGGCAAGCAAACTTGTAGATGTCCAGCGCGTTTCGCTTCAGGCCGAAGCCGAAGGCGCCACCCAGGATCGCGAAGGGCTTGAAGGAGGAGGTGCCGACCCCGTCGTCATAAAACGCGATCTGTTGCGAACTCGTCAGGTCGAGCGATTCGAAAACGCGCCAGACATTGGTGCGCCAGACCTTTCCGGCGGAATTGCCGGTGCCGTCCGAAAGCAGGATGATCCGCTTGTTTGCCATGTGACGCTCGCACAAAACCGGTTGGGGTCAATTGCGGAGGCAGGACCTGACCGTTTCCGATCTGCGACAACCTCAGAAGTATTTCATTAGTATATTCAACTGTCGAGAGTATTGTATCCGCGTCATCTTCAGCTTGCCCGCTGCCGGGCAAATCCCGGCGGGATCAGGACATCCTTGTGCGAAACGGCGAATCGCGTTCGATAGAGCCCAATCCAAATATCACGTTCCCGGCTATCACCTGCGACGGGTCCGGCCAGCTTCTCAGAGATTTATCCCGCCTGGTATGAGGTAGGCCACACATGCGGCCATGCGCGCCGACTGGTTTGCAACTCGGTTTCAGGGCCATTCGCATGATGGTCGGCGGTGCCTTGCTGCTCGCGCTGCCGCAGACGACTTCGTTTGCTCAGAACTCAGCGATTTCGGCCGGCCCCAAGGCAGATCCCAAGGCAGTTACCAAGGCGGACTACGAGCAGAAGCTTCGTGAATATGAGCAGGCGCATGGCATGTTTGAGGAAGAACAGGCCAGGCCCTATTGGCAATCCATCACGGACAAGCGGCGATCGAGGATCGCCAAGCGGCGAAATGGGCAGGACGTCGTGTTGGACGACTATGTCACGACCCAGCCTCCCGCCTACACCGGACCGTCGCGCCCGGTTAATCCATTTCCCGAACCTGGGCCGACGCCGAGCGCTGCCATTCCGGTCGTCGCCGATTTTTTGCGTTGCGCCATGGAGCAGTTTCAGTTTGCGCCGGCGCTGCCGAGGAGTGAGCAGGAGTACAAGCGGTCTTATGCCGGTGTAGCGGCGGCCGTGGGTATCACCAGGGATCAGGCCGTCCGCGTCTATGCCTTTGAATCGGGCGGGGACGGAAAATACGACGTCCAGGCTGGACTGGAATATGACCGGCCCGGTGCCCACGCCGTGTCCACGGCGCTCGGCTATAACCAGCTTCTCAACACCAACAGCGTAGAACTGCTGGCTGAACACGGCGACGACTTCGTAGCCAAACTCGGCCGGAAGGCTCCGCCCGCCGGCGACGCGGCTTATGCGGCGTTCGCGGGCAGGCTCGCGATCCTGCAAAGAATGATCGCCTTTGCGCGAACGGTTCCGAATGACTGGGCCGAGCATGAAAAGCTCGCGAATACGCCGGGCGGATTGGCTATTCACGCGCTCAATCTCGATGTCGACATCGGCCCCTATCTGCAGACCCAGAAGCTGCTGGATTCCATCGAGTTCGCGCGCCGCAAGAACAGGACAGCGCCTTTGACGGCGGCCGAACTCGAGATGATGAATCTAACGGGTGACGGCAGCGGGTTCGATATGATCAACATCGCCCTTGCGGATAGAGATCGGGTTCCGACATCGAATTTCTTTCAGCGCAAGGGCTACGAAAGGAATCCGATCGTCATCCGTTTCAACACCGTCGCAAGGCTGCTCGCCGCGACCGATGCGAAGATGGATGAGGAAGCGAAGCTGGCCGGCGCAAGGGAATTGGCAGCCGTGTTTCCTTGAATCATCCTGGCGTTTGTTGCCGGGTCCGGATGCACCGTCGTTCGACCAGCTCCCGCACCACGGCGGCGCCGATCACGCTGTCCCACCAAGCACGAAATATAATCATCATCAGCCTTCTCTGTGGAAGCCCGCCCACACGCGTCCACGGCA
>JAIEPP010000031.1 GCA_019748335.1 Xanthobacteraceae bacterium | reverse complement strand
CGGAAGCCCGGGCCGGCCGCCTTGGCGGCGCGGAACGAAATATCGCCGGTGCCGCCGGCGACGTCGAGCAGCGCAAAAGGCGCGTCGCCCCTCGGCGGGTTCAGCGCCGTGATCATGATGTCCTTCCAGACCCGGTGCAGGCCAACCGACATCAGATCGTTCATCAGGTCGTAACGCCGCGCCACGCTGTGAAACACCTCGTTCACCAGCGTCTGCTTATCCCCCAAGGGGACGTCCCTGAAGCCAAAATGGGTGGTTTGGTCCGGCCGATCCATCAACTTTACTCCACACCCGGGACCATAGCGCGCCCGCCGCAATGGCGCTATCACGTCACCTTCATAAGGTGAATGCCTGCATGCCGGAATTGCCTGAAGTTGAGACCGTCCGCCGCGGCCTGCAGCCCGCCATGGAAGGGTCAAAAATCCTCAAAGCGGAGGCCCGGCGCAAGGATTTGCGGTTTCCCTTTCAAAAAGACTTTATCGCGCGGCTCGAAGGCCAGACCGTGACCGGCCTCGGCCGCCGCGCCAAATATCTGATGGCCGATCTCGGCTCCGGCGACGTGCTGCTGATGCATCTGGGGATGTCCGGCTCGTTCCGGGTGCTGGAAGGCGGCGCCAACAAGACGCCGGGCCAATTCCACCACCCGCGCAGCGACGAACGCGCCCATGACCATGTCGTGTTTCACATGTCGTCGGGTGCTGTGGTGGTGTTCAACGACCCGCGCCGCTTCGGCTATATGAAGATCATCGCCCGCAACGCGCTGGAGGACGAGCCCCTGTTGAAGGGCCTCGGCCCGGAGCCGCTCGGCAATGAATTCGATGCCGCGATGTTGGCGCAGGCCTGCGCCAACAAGAAGACCAGCCTGAAAGCGGCACTGCTCGACCAGCGGGTGGTCGCCGGCCTCGGCAACATCTATGTCTGCGAGGTGCTGTTCCGCGCCCATCTGTCGCCGCGCCGGCTGGCGGCGACGCTGGCCGCGAAGAAAACCGCTGAACCCACCGACCATGCCAAACGCGTGGTATCGTCGATCCATGCCGTGCTGAACCAGGCGATCAAGGCCGGCGGCTCCTCGATATCAGATCACCGCCTGACCTCGGGCGAACTCGGTTATTTCCAGCATTCGTTCAAGGTGTACGACCGCGAGGGCGAGGCCTGCCAGACTGCCGGCTGTGGCGGCATCGTGCGGCGCTTCGTCCAGAACGGTCGCTCGACCTTCTGGTGCCCGAAATGTCAGAAGTAAGAGATGACACGCGCCGGATCGGCCGACGGGTTGCGAGCGGAACGAAGCAATCCGGCGAGGCTGGCTGGCCGGATTGCTTTGTCGCTTCCACCGTCGCTCACCAAGCGACGGCGAACAGGGCATTCCTCGCCTTGACGAGGAGGACGAACGCGCTCCCTGTTCTGGGGAGCGCGCCGTCGCTGACGTCGTCAATCCGATCGGGAGATCAGGAGACGAACACCACCGCTTCCGCTGAAGTCTCGATGAACACCGGAGCAAGCGGGGCTTCCGGCAGGTTGCTGACGATCACCTCGTTCCGGACTGCGACGTTGCCGTTCAGCTTGGCCTCGACCCATTGCCAGAGGCCGCGGATTTCCTCGGCCGATTTGCTTGTCGGCGCATATTCGCTGACGGCAAGGCCGGCGCTGAGCGCGTCCTGATGATCGTTGCGCATCACGATGAAGGGCTTTGCGACGATGCCGTCGATATCGAGCGCGGCCTCATCGCTGAGCGTGGTCGCGGCATTGTTGAGGCGCTGGCCGCGGATCGGAGTCTGGTTCAGGATGTAGGCAAACGGCTTGTTCCAGGCGCGGGCCAGGCCAAGCGTCGATGCGGTCGCCTCGATGTCGGCGAGGCTCGGACGCGCCGGAATCAGGCACAGGTCCGCATGGCGAATCGCCGAGGTCGTGGCGGCGCTGACACCGGCCGATGTGTCGATGATCGTGAGCGTAACGCCGTCGCGATCCAGCGCTTGCAGCCGCTGCTCGACGTCTCCGGCAACATAGACCGGCTCGACGATCGGCTCGGCATAGGGGCGCCGGCTCTGCCAGTTCGAAAGCGTGCCTTGCGAGTCGGTCTCGATCAGGCGGACGGTGTGTCCGGCCTGAATGGCCGCGAGCGCGAGGCCGATGGCCAGCGTGCTCTTGCCGGAGCCACCCTTTTGGGTGGCCAAAACGATGGTCTGCATTGCGAATCCTTTGGATAGCTTTTCAGGGGTCTGTGGATACGCAATACAAAGTCGCATCGCATTCTTGCGACACCGAGCCATGCTCGCTCAGACCTGCCCAGCCCGATCCAAAGGTCTTCAGGGGATCGCGGTTGTCCGAATCAGTAACATTGCAATGATGCCCGAATATGAAATTGTGGCTATTCCGGACGAGTACGGGCGTATTTGCACTGTAATGTCGTCATCGACACCACAACAACGGGCGGGAAACAAGCATGACCGGTAACTGGCGGGATCGCGCGGCGACCCCCTTTCAATGTCAGAAGCAGCCGGCGTCCGGCAGCCGCGGCATGGTGGTCAGCAATCATCCGCTGGCCTCGGCCGCGGGCGCGGAAATGCTGGCCGCGGGGGGCAATGCCATCGATGCCGCGATCGCGACGTTGTTCACGTTGACGGTGGTCGAGCCGATGATGGTCGGCATCATCGGCGGCGGCATGGCGCATATCAGGCTCGCCGACGGCAGCCATCGCTTCATCGACGGACAAAGCACGGTGCCGGCGGCCGTGCGTCCCGATACCTACACATCAAAGCCGGGTTCGGCGCATGACGTGTTCGATACGGTCGGTGACGAAAATCTGACTGGTCCGAAAGCGGTCGCGGTGCCGGGCTCGCTGAAGGCGTGGTGCGAGACGCTGCAACGGTTCGGCACCATGAGTCTGGCCGACGTGATGCAACCCGCGATCAAGCACGCCTCGCGCGGCTATGCGGCGACGCCTTATCTGCACGAATGCATTACCGACAGCGCCGGGGACATGCTGAAGGACAAGGCGATCTCGGCGATCTATCTGCCGAAGGGAATACCGCTGAAGACCGGCGAACGCGTGGTGCAATCGGAATATGCGGAAACGCTGAACCATATTTCACGGCATGGCGAGGCCGCGCTGTATCAGGGACCGCTCGGCGATATCCTGGTCGATTACATGAAAGCGAACGGCGGCTTCATCACCCGCGCGGATCTCAGGGCTTACAAGACCGTCGAGCGGCAACCGATCCGCGCCGACTATCGCGGTTGGGAAATTCTGGGCCCGCCGCCGCCCGCGGCCTCCGGCGTGCACATCGCGCAGATGCTCAACATCCTCGAAGGCTATGACATCGCAAAGCTCGGCTTCGGTTCCGCCGAAACCATTCATTATCTGGCCGAGGTGCTGAAGATCGCCTTTGCCGATCGCGCGGCGGCGAGCGGCGATCCTGACTTCATCAACGTGCCGGTGGAGCGATTGACCTCGAAGGCCTATGCCGACGAGCGTCGCCGCGCCATCGATGCCGGCCGCGCGCAAGCCTGGGGCGCCGGCGTTCAGCAGCTCGAAGGCGCGCATACCACGCATATGACGGCCGCCGATTCGTTCGGCAACGTGGTCGCGACCACGCAGACCATCAACAACCTGTTCGGCGCCAAGATCTTGATTCCCGGACTCGGTACCGTGCCGAACAATTACATGAACCTGTACGACCCGCGTCCGGGCCATGCGCTGTCGCTGGCGCCGGGCAAGCGCGTCACCACGTCGATGTCGCCTGTCATGGCGCTGCGCGACGGCAAGCTGGTCTACGCGCTTGGCCTGCCGGGCGGAAAGCGAATCTTTCCGAGCGCGATGCAGGCGCTGGTCAATTTGATCGACCACGGCATGAGCCTGCAGGAAGCGGTCGAGGCGCCCAGGGTCTGGACCGAAGGCAACGCGCTCGAGGTCGAATTCGCCGTGCCGGACAGTGTTCGCGGCAAGCTCGCGGCGATGGGGCACAAGGTGCAGGCGGTGCCGACGGTCGCCGGCGGCATGAACGGCATCCAGTTTCACGACGACGGCCGCATGTCGGGCGCGGCTTGCTGGCGTGCCGACGGCACGCCGGTCGGCATCGCCGGTGGACTTGCGCGTCCGGGCGTGCGGTTCGGGCTGGCGTAACCGCCGCGCCTCTCAGTGCGGGTACAGCACGCGCTGCCAGATCGTGCCGCCGAGATATTTGCTGCCGGCCACGAAGTAGATGATGACCAGCGCCAACAGGATCAGCGCCGGCATGCCCTCCAGCTTGAAATCCTCGGCGGTCAGGTTGCCGGTCAGGCTCCCGATGGCATAGCCGCCACCGAAGAACACCGTCACGAAGTCGAGAACTGCGGCCACAATCTTGCGCCATGTCGCGACCGGCTTGGCGGCGTCAGCCACGGAGCACCTCATCTGGCCGCGGCCGGAAACTCGGCCGCCGCGTTTGCCAATAGACCGGCACCACCGGCATCGCTGATCGACGGTCCCTTGACCTTGACATCGATGTTGACGAGCTTCCACTCGCCTTCCGAAATCGCATAGTCGAGTTCGTAGGTGAGGCGCGACGGCGTCGTGTCGAAATAGCCGCGCAGCATCAGAGCGCCGTTAGCGTTGATCCTGGCCTCGCTGGTCGCAACGATCGGCCTGGCCGCAATGGTGTCGATATGCTTGCCGGCGAAGCTCTTGAACGCCTGCCTCAGGGTGTCGGCGCCGAACCGATCTCGAAATGTCTTGGCCATCTTGGCATGCATCACGTCGTAATTGCCGGTGAGATTGGCGTCATTGAACGTCAGCAGCGAGGTCTTGACCATGACCTCTTCGATCAACGGGGTCGGTAGCATTTGTACCTCGGCGAGCGCCGGGGAACAGATCGAAATTGCGGCCGTGACCGCAATGGCTGTCATCAAGCGTTTCATGCTCGCACCAATGGCCGGCGGATCCCGTTGACTGCAGCTAACTTGGCGGCCGAACGCCCGGACCGTCGTTGATCTGCGTCAAGGTCGTGCGGGATGACTGCTATGCTGTGCGCGCTATTTGCGCACGCAGATCACGCGAACCACGGATGCTCTTGCATCGAGCGAGGCGCCAGCGGCATTGACGCCGTTGGCCTTGAGGAAATCGCGCACGGTATCCGATGTCACCAGCACCGCCTGCGCGCCGGGCGTGGCACTCGCGGGTCCCGCCACCAGCACCGGCTTCAGCAGCGCGACCCCTGCGAACTTGCCGTCGGCATCGAGCGCGGCGGCGCCGGAAAAGCCGAGCGCCGGCGGCGGTGACAGCGCGATGTCACTGCTGCCGCCGAGCTGAGCCACCGCGGCCTTGACGCTGCTGACGGCCGAGCCGCCGCCCTGATTCTGCGGATCGGCAATGCCGGTAAGATCGAGCGCGGTTTTTGCCGCGACATTTGAAAGATTGAGTGCCTTCAGCCCACGCGCGCCGTAGATGCGCAGCAGCGCGAGATCGTGCTCCTTGTCCTCGGCGACGCGGTCGGCATTGCCGAAGCCTGATATCGCGACCGCAAGGCAGCCGTCGGTGATCTGGCGGTCGGCGATAACAGCACCGTCGTCGCTGACGACGACCCCGGTGCCGTATTCGACGGTCTTGCGCGGCGGCGGCCCTGCGGTCTGCGCGGTGGACGGAAACGCGTTGAACGCGCTCGACATCGCAATCACGACCGGCTCCACGGTGTTTTCGGTGGCTTGATCGTAGAGAATGGTGAGGATGCGGACTTCGTCGCCCTTGAAAGTACCGCGCAGGTAAAACTTTTTCAGGCCTTGCAGGCCGGACAGGACAAAGAAGTCCGGCTTGACCACCGTGTAATCGATATTGCGCCCGGCCTCTTTCTTTTCCCGCTCGGCGAGTTTGGCCGTGGTCGGATTGGCTTCCTTGCGCCGCGCCAGCTGAATCTGGATCGTGCCGGTGGGCGACGTCCATTTGGTGCCATTGGCGTCGCTGGTCTGCTGCGGCACGAGCTTCGAG
>JAIEPP010000676.1 GCA_019748335.1 Xanthobacteraceae bacterium | reverse complement strand
GAGATCGACACGCTGCGCCGCTCCAAGGGCCTCGACGTCGTGCTGCTGGTCGCAGGCGACGGCGCGGTGTTTGCGGCCTGGCATGGTGGGGAGCGTGACAGCGGGCGGTTTACCGGCTGGTATGCGGCGTGGAAATCCGGCCGCGTCAGCCAGGGCTTATGAAATCGAGGTTGGTGAGCGAACGCGATTCATGTCCGCTATCCCGCATATCGCAGACTCAAATCGGACACCGCCTCAGGTCAGAAAGTGCCAACAGGCAACCTCTCGCCAACTTACTGCTGTTCCAGCAAACGCCTCTGGAGAATAGAAGCGTCGGGCTGTCTTGCGGCCCACTTCATGTTATGCTCGCCGTTGATCTTTACCCAAGCCGTAAGGTCAGGCGCATCGCTTCCATCGAGTGAGTTAAACGTGCACGTTGCGCTTTCTCGAATGATTGCACCCATAGTATCCTGAGCTTGGTAGTTGACGAGAGCGACGTACTGAACCGGCGGCCCCTTTGCGACTTGAATCATGGCTTTCCGGGTTACCGCAGATACGGACCGTTCCGGCTCGGCAAAAAATTCGTCCCAAGCGATTGTTATTCTAGACTCGTCTGTGCTTATCGACTGATAGGTGGCGGGAACCGTCAGCCGTTCCTTGATTGCCTTTTCGCAGGTCCGTACAAATTGCGACGTGAACGGCGAGTAGCTGCGAACGTGAGCATAGCCAAAAACAACAAGAACAAAGACCAAGAATGCTGCGATTGTGAATCTAACCCTCATCCTCAACTCTCAAAGGCTCAGCAGACAGCCCGACTTCATCGGGCAGAACGCCACCACTCTGCACCATGCCGGTCAAACAAATCAAACCTCAAGTCCGTTCAGTGCCCCCCGGAAGTCTCCGCATTCGCGAGCAATGTGAGCTCGCGGACTGAGAGCGTTCGCCGGCGATATCCAACCGCGGCGGTAGAATCGCAACGTCAACGCTTGCAGATATCGCGGGTTTCTTTTTCCTCGCGCATCACCCGCATGATCTCGGGCGCAGCGAAACTGCCGAAATCGGCGGCGACAAGCGTGCCGTAGCGCCGGTGGTTTTTGAGTGCGTTCAGCAGCTTGTCACTTAGATTATCCATGGCGCGAGCGGCATCGGCCGGGATCGTCGGCTTGGACGCGTCGGCCTGCTTTGCGAACGCAAAGAACTTCGTGGTGGCCTCGACCATTGCCGCGCGATTGTCGGGGTCGCAGAGTTCGCGGTCATCCTGTGCATAGATGCATTGGGCCAGTTCGCCCCATTTGATGGCCACGGCAGCCGCGCCGTATTCCGATCTCCGGTCTTCGCGCTTGCCAGCAAGAGCGGAGATGTTCGCCTGCATCGTGCCGGCCTTCAGGATAAAGTATCCGGCACTTGGTTCCATCTTCGAGGCGTCCGAACCGACGTCCAGGACACGAAAAATACAGCTCCGCACCACCGGCGCGACCTCCGGCCGGCCGAGGCGACTGGCGTCGGCAAACAGCGAAATGCTGGGCCCGGCCGAGACAAGACCTGACACCGCACTGGATATTTTTGGGCCCCAGATCCACCCGCCGACCACGAGGAAGCCTCCGACAAAGGCCAGCATGAGGGTAAGAATCTGACGGAACAATTTCAAACTCCCACTGACTAAGCCCTGGGGCAGTTGTCGGTCGCGCCGGTGTAGCGATCCAGCATCGGCTTCATTGCCGCCGGGACGGACCAACCGAAATCCGCCTTGATAAGGCGGCCATTGGTAGCGCTCTGCATCAAGGCCATATTGATCGCCCGGTTGCGAGGGCTGTCCCAGAGATCCTTGACTGTGGATATTTCAGAATCACCATATCGCCTGGCGGTATTCATCATCTCGTCGAACTTCAGGAAGTAGCGGCCGATGTAGTCGACGATATACGCGCGATTGTTTCGCTCACAAATGGCGTTCGGATGGGTGACGAGATAACAGTTCAGCGCGGCCGTCATCTCCACCGCGTTGGTGAGGTCTCGCCAGTCGATGCGATGCTTGTTGGTCGTCAGCTTTGGCAGCAGTCCATCGCGCTCCGGGCTTTCCAGCGCGGGATAACAGGCTTCGCGTATCTTCGCCTGTTTCCATTCGCCCATACGCGGCCCGCCCGGCAGGTAGTCTCCGCTGTTACCGAGGACATAGTAATTGATCAGGTTGATGCCTACAAAAATGCCGCCCAAGACGAAGGCTACGCGCATCAAGAAATTCACTTCCAGCATCCTGCCCTGGTTGTACCGAAACTCTATACACCCGGAGTGTGCTCAGAATGTTAATTGCGGGTCGATACATGTACGGATCAAGGTGAACTCATCGGCGGCCGCGTCCTGCGGTCGAGAAGTTCCTTCCGGTTAACTGGATTTGGCCAAGCTGGCCGGTCCAGACCCCAACCATCCAATCTCCGCTGCGGGTCGTTCGCGTCGTCTTCGACATATCTGCAGCATGTCCGCTATCCGACATATTTCGGACCTGCAATTCGGCGTTGCAAACGCCGAGATCGGCGTGATTCAGGCTCGCAGCATGCATGGCGCTGAAAGACCCTCAGCTCCCGCCCGTCGATCAACAGCAGCGACGCTGCCGATCACCAGTGCGCTAGTGATTTGATTTCGCGCGCAGAACTCTTCTCGCCCAACATCAGATAACCGAGCAGGATCGCCGCCACCGCAACCGTCGTCGGGTCGTCATTAACCCATGCGGCGATCCGGGCATTTGAACCATGGCGTGAGGAAGTGTGACTTACGTCAAATATCTCGATGAAGGGATCCAATATCTGCAACGGGACCGTTCCTCGCATTTGAAGCACGCCCATGAAGAACCATTTTCCCCTACTGGATCCGCTGCGCTTCGGGACCGCCCTCGGCGTCGCCATTTTTCACCAGATGTTCTGGTCCTGGGCCTGGGTTTCGATCGGTGTCCCGGGTTTCGAGCGCTATGTCGCCGCCGATGTGCTGTACCCATCCGCCGCGCCCTTCACATGGTTCGGCTGGGTGGGTGTTGAAATATTCTTTGTCATTTCCGGTTTCGTCATCGCGAATTCCGCCAGCAAGTCTTCACCGACCGAGTTTCTTCTGGGCCGCGCTCTGAGGCTTTATCCGGCGGTCTGGGTTTGCGCCACCGCGACCCTGCTCGTTCTGGTTATCTTTGGCAGTGGAGCGGCATCCGAATTCATCCTGCCCTACATCCACGCCATGCTCCTCGTTCCCAAGGGAGTCACGGGTCAATGGCTCGACGGCGTGTATTGGACGCTGGCGGCCGAGACGGCGTTTTACGGGCTGGTGTTCTGCGCGATGCTGACGAGGAAAGTCACCCTGCGGCGCCTCGCCTTCGGCCTCACCATCTACAGCGCGGTGTTCAATACTGTCGCGTTGCTGGTTCTCTCCTGCACGACGCCTTCCGACCTGCCCTATCTCGTCATTCTGATGTTTCGGGTGCCGTGCGCGGCATTCCTGTTGACCCATGGCTGCTTCTTTGCGCTTGGCATCTGGCTTTTCATTTCTGCAAACAGAAAATTGACGACGCTCGAACGGGTCGCCGTCGCCGTCACCTTTGTTTCGGGTGCCGCGGAAATCTACTTTTTTGCCTCTTTCTTTTTGACATCCATATCCGCCATCTCTGGTGAATCAGCCCTGGTGCCGATCACGGTTTGGGCGGCGGCGGTGGGTCTCATCGCCTACGGCGCGAACAGGAACAGGCGTTCCGCAGCCACCGCTTCGCCCGAAGCGCCGGCCTATTGGAGAACGCTCGGGCTGATCACCTATCCGCTCTATCTCACCCACAACGTCATTGGCACCTGGATCATTCGTGTCCTGGTCGATGCGGGTCTCGACGCCACCCTGGCCGTCGGGGTCCAGTTGGCCATTCTTGTCCTGGTCTGCTGGTTTATTTGCGCGAAGATCGAGCCGATCGTCAGAGCTGCGATGATGCAAACCGTTTCATATTTCGGACAGGTTCCGAAAAAACTGCCGGCATCGCGGCGCCCGGCGTTTTCCCGGGGGCTGGGCCTCCGACTGCCCGTCCCGGCACGGATGACCGCCACGTCGCGATAGCCTGCACGTTGCGATAGAAAGTGGCAGGACGTAGACGTATCGGATGAGGGTCACCAGAGAGATGGTGGATAAGGACCTGCGCGGCAGTTATATCGCCGGGCGGATGATCGCGAGTTTTTTTCACACGGCATGGTTCTCTCTGCTCGTGTTCCGTTTCAGCAAGGTCGTCCTGCAGGGAAAAAACATTGGAGGACTCGACTGCCGGGAGCAACATATTGCGAGCAGAAACGGCGGCTCCCCCATTCGCGTGAGGATCTATCGGCCAGCCGCGGCAACTGGACCACTGCCGGTCATGCTGTACTTGCATGGCGGCGGTTACGTTCACGGGGTGCCCGAGCAATTCGGCTCGAGCATCAAGGGATTCATCGAGACAGAGCCATGCATCATCGTCGCACCGGACTATCGAAAGGCCGTTGAATCGCCGTACCCGGCCGCCTTCAACGACTGCTACGACACCCTGCTATGGATGAGGGATAATGCGGCCTCCATCGGCGGAAGAACCGATGGATTCATCGTGGCGGGCCATAGCTCGGGTGGAGGGCTTGCGGCGGCCGTCTCGCTCAAGGCGACCGATACCGGCGATGTCAAAATAGCCTTTCAGATGCCGCTCTATCCCATGATCGATGACCGGCAGAACAGCGCCTCTGCCGTTGGAAACGACGCCCCCGTATGGGATGAAGCAGCCAACAGGCTGGCGTGGTCGCGGTATCTCGACGGCATGACAAACGTGACACCCTACGCGGCTGCGGCGCGCGGCACGGACTATACGAAGCTGCCGCCGACGATCACCTATGTCGGCAGTCTGGAGCCATTTCGGGATGAAACGAAAATCTACGTCGAGAACCTTCGTCGGGCCAATATTCCCGTTGAATTCGAGATATTCGACGGCGCGTTTCACGGCTTTGACGTGTTGGTACCGGACGCGCCGATCAGCAAGCGGGCAAATCGGTTCCTGATGGAAAACTTCCAAAAGTTTGCGCGGCGGTATTTTCCCTAGCGCTGAAAGACCTTCAACACCCGCCCGTCGATCAGCAGCAGCGCGCTGCCGATCACCAGCGCGCCGACGATTTCCTGCGCGGAAATCTGCTCGCCCAGCATCAGGTAGCCGAGCAGGATCGCCGTCACCGGGATCAGCAGCGTCACCAGCATGACGTTGGTGGCGCCCGAGCGCTGCATGATCTGGAAGAACACGATGTAGGCCAGCGCGGTCGACAATGCGGCCAGACCGATCACCGCGAGCCACGTCGTGACCCCGGGCATCGGCAATTGCCAGGAGCGATCGACGACGCCAGCGACAACCGTCATCATGGCCGCCGAGGCCAGCATCTGGAATGTCGCGGTGCCGAGCGGCGGCGCGTCTGCCGGCAGGCGGCGCGCTACCAAGGCCGATAGTCCGTAGCTGAAGGCCGCGCCAAGACACAGCAGGATGCCGAGCCCCTGCCCGCTTTCAAAGCCGAGGCCGTCGCCGTGCAGAATGGCGACGCCGATCAGGCCGGCGACGACGCCTGCGATCCGATGCGCCTGCAACTTCTCTTCGCCTGCCACCGCCATCACCACGACAGCGAACAACGGCGTCGTGGCGTTCAGGATCGACGCCAGCCCGCTTGGAATGTAAGTCTGCCCGGTCACGATCAGCGCGAACGGCAGCACATTGTTGAGAAACCCGATCGCGAAATACGGCTTCCAGCCGGACAGGCCCGCGGGAAAGCGTATCCGATAGAGCCAGAGCAGCGGCAACAGCATCGCGGCCGCGAGCGTCACGCGCAGGAACACCAACGTCAGCGGCGGCAATTCCCGCAGCACCACGCCATTGAAGAAGAACGAGCCGCCCCACAGGACCGACAGCAGGCCGAGCAGCGACCAGTCGCGGGCGTCAATCGAAGTGTTAG
>JAIEPP010000310.1 GCA_019748335.1 Xanthobacteraceae bacterium | reverse complement strand
ATGGCCAAGCCCTCGCCTACCGCGCCGGCGCCGATCTCATGGACATGGAGTTCGTCCAGTTCCACCCCACCGGCATCTATGGGGCGGGCTGCCTCGTCACCGAAGGCGCGCGCGGCGAGGGCGGCTATCTGGTGAATTCCGCGGGCGAGCGGTTCATGGAGCGCTACGCGCCCTCGGCCAAGGACCTCGCCTCCCGCGACGTGGTCTCGCGCTCGATGACGATCGAAATCCGCGAAGGCCGCGGCGTCGGCAAGAAGAAGGATCACATCTTCCTGCACCTCGACCATCTCGATCCCAAGGTGCTGCAGGAACGGCTGCCCGGCATTTCCGAATCGGCGAAGATCTTCGCCAATGTCGACGTCACCCGCGAGCCGATCCCGATCGTGCCCACCGCGCACTACAACATGGGCGGTATTCCGACCAATTATCACGGCGAAGTGCTGACCAAGAAGAACGGCGACGACAATGCCACCGTGCCGGGCCTGATGGCGCTGGGCGAGGCCGCCTGCGTCTCGGTGCATGGCGCCAACCGGCTCGGCTCCAACTCGCTGATCGACCTCGTGGTGTTCGGCCGCGCCGCCGCGTTGCGGCTGGCCGAAAAGCTGACGCCGAACGGTAAGCAGCCGGAGCTGCCGAAGGATTCCGCCGACAAGGCGCTGGGACGGCTCGACCGCTATCGCCATGCTGCCGGCGGCACGCCGACCGCGAAGCTGCGCGACAGCATGCAGCACGTGATGCAGACCAATTGCGCGGTGTTCCGCACCGGCGAGACCCTGCAGGAAGGCCATAACCTGATCCACACGGTGCATGGCGGCATCGGCGACGTCAGCACGTCCGACCGCTCGCTGATCTGGAATTCCGACCTGATCGAGACGCTCGAATTCGACAATCTGATCGTGCAGGCTGTGGTGACGATGGACTCGGCGGTCAACCGCACCGAGAGCCGCGGCGCCCATGCCCGCGAGGATTTCGCCGACCGCGACGACAAGAACTGGATGAAGCACACGCTGGCGTGGATCGACAATGGCGGCAAGACCACGATCGATTACCGCCCGGTGCACGATTACACGATGACCAACGACGTGCAGTACATCCCGCCAAAGGCGCGGGTGTATTGATTACGACAGCGAAGGCTTGCAAGCATGGTTGAATTCGCGCTTCCGAAAAATTCCAAGATCACCGGCGGCAAGACCTGGCCGAAGCCGGCCGGCGCGACCGAGACGCGCGAATTCAAGGTGTATCGCTGGAATCCGGACGACGGCAAAAATCCCGGTGTCGACACCTATCACATCGACATCAACGATTGCGGGCCGATGGTGCTGGACGGCCTGATCTGGATCAAGAACAACATCGATCCGACGCTGACCTTCCGCCGCTCCTGCCGCGAAGGCGTCTGCGGCTCCTGCGCCATGAACATTGACGGCCAGAACACGCTGGCCTGCACCAAGTCGATGCACGACGTGAAGGACGGCGCGGTCAAGGTCAATCCGCTGCCGCACCAGCCGGTCATCAAGGACCTCGTTCCCGATCTCACCAATTTCTATGCGCAGTACGCCTCGATCGAGCCGTGGCTGAAGACCACCACGCCGACGCCGCAGAAGGAATGGAAGCAGAGCCACGAGGACCGCGAAAAGCTCGACGGTCTCTACGAGTGCATTCTCTGCGCCTGCTGCTCGACCTCCTGCCCGAGCTACTGGTGGAACAGCGACCGCTATCTCGGTCCCGCCGCACTGTTGCAGGCCAACCGATGGGTCAAGGATTCCCGCGACGAGGCCACCGGCGAACGGCTCGACAATCTTGAGGACCCGTTCCGGCTCTATCGCTGCCACACCATCATGAACTGCACCAAGGCGTGCCCGAAGGGCCTCAATCCAGCCGAAGCGATCGCCGAGCTCAAGCTGAAGATGGTCGAGCGGCAGATTTAGGCTCTCGTCATTGCCTGCAACAAACGCGAAGCGTTTGTGCAAGGGAGCGCAAGCGACGAAACAATCCACACTTGCTTTGCCGCGTGATGGATGGATTGCTTCTCTGCGCTCGCAATGACGGGCGACGCCTCCCCGGAGCCATCGCATGACCACACCCGCCATCATCCTGCATCACTTCGACGAATCCCCCTTCTCCGAAAAGATCCGCATCGTGTTCGGGCTCAAGGATATCGCCTGGACCTCGGTTCGCATTTCACGAATCATGCCGCGACCCGACCTGATGCCGATGACCGGCGGCTATCGGCGCACGCCGGTGATGCAGATCGGCGCCGACATCTATTGCGACTCGCAATGCATCCTTCGCGAGCTGGAGCGGCGATTTCCGCAGCCCGGTCTCACTCCCGACGGCAACGCGGGGATCGCATGGGCCACGGCGATGTGGACCGACCGCTCGTTCTTTCAGAACACCGTCAACCTCGTATTCGGCTCCCTCGCCGACAAGGTGCCGCAGGAATTCATCGCCGACCGCGAGAAACTGCGTGGTGCCAAGTTCGACGTCGCGGCGATGAAACAGGCGATGCCGCAGATGCGCGACCAGGTTCGCGCCCATCTGCAATGGATCGAGCTCCAGCTTGGCGTTAGCCGGCTCTGGCTGAGCGGCGGCAAGCCCGGCCTGATCGACGTCAACGCCTATATGAACGTCTGGTACATCAGGCAAAACATGGCTGACGCCGACGCCGTGCTGGCGGAATTCGGCAACACGCGCGCCTGGGAAACCCGGATGCGGGCGATCGGCCATGGCCGCCGCAGTGAGATGTCGACATCCGACGCGCTTGGCATCGCCAAAGCGGCGACGCCGCAGACCGCCATACTGGCCGATCCCAGCGATCTGAACGGCCGCAAGCCCGGCGACCGCGTCGAGGTGGTGCCCGACGACTACGGCAAGATCAAAGTCAGCGGCGAAATCGTAGCCCTCTCGTCGCAGCACATCGCGATCCGGCGGCACGATCCGCTGGCCGGCGAGGTGGTCGTGCACTTTCCGCGCGCCGGATTTCTGGTGCTGCCGGCCTAGCGCCCTTGCTGTCATTCCGGGGCGATGCGCAGCATCCAACCCGGAATCTCTCGCCGGAACACGGAGGGAACCTTTTGATTTCCCTTGCGTTACCGGCCCATGGCCAAGTCAACCGTCAAGTCCAAATCGCCCGCGAAGAAATCCCCTGCGCAGGATTCCTCCGCGAAGAAAACCGCTGAAGAAAAACCTGAAATCATCGATATCACCGCCGAGGACGGCGAGCCGGTCGAACCGCCGCCACCGGAAGTGGTCGAACCCGATCCGGAATGGACCGAGGAAGAGGCCGAGCAGGCGCGGAAAGATTATCTGCTGACGCGGTTCTGGATCAGCGCGCGCGGCTTCTGGGGCAACAATGGCGACCGGCTGGCGTGGATGTTCACGCTCGGACTGTTGATCCTGATCGTCGCCAATGTCGGCTTTCAATACGGCATCAACGTCTGGAACAGGGCGATCTTCGACGCCATCGAGAAAAAGGATTCTGCGTCCGTCTTCTATCTCAGCGCGGTGTTTTTCCCGCTCGCGATCGGCAGCGTGCTGCTTGGGGTCGCGCAGGTGTTCACGCGGATGGGCATCCAGCGCCGCTGGCGGGCCTGGCTGACCAATTCCGTGGTGACGCGCTGGCTAACCAGCGGCCGCTATTACCAGCTCAACCTCGTCGGCGGCGACCACAAGAACCCCGAATACCGCATCGCCGAGGATCTGCGGACCGCGACCGACTCGCCGGTCGATTTCATCGCCGGCGTCACCTCGGCGTTTCTATCGGCCGCGACCTTCATCGCAGTGCTCTGGACCATCGGCGGCGCGCTCACGGTCACGCTCGGCGGATCGACCGTTACCATTCCCGGCTTTCTCGTCATCGCCGCGGTGCTTTACGCCGCGATCGCGTCCGGCTCGATCATGATAATTGGACGGCGTTTCGTGCAGGTGTCGGAAGACAAGAACCAGGCCGAGGCCGAATATCGCTACGCGCTGACGCGCGTCCGCGAGAACGGCGAGAGCATCGCGCTGCTCGGTGGCGAAGAGGAAGAGCGCGCCGGCATCGACAAGACGTTTACAAATGTGCTGCGGCAATGGGCGCGGCTCGCCGGCCAGCACATGCGCACCACGCTGGTGTCGCAGGGGTCGAGCCTGATCGCGCCGGTCGTCCCGCTATTGTTGTGCGCGCCAAAATTTCTCGACGGCAGCATGACGCTCGGGCAGGTGATGCAGGCGGCCTCCGCCTTCACCATCGTGCAGACCGCGTTCGGCTGGCTGGTCGACAACTATCCGCGGCTCGCCGACTGGAACGCCTGCGCGCGCCGGATCGCCTCGCTGATGATGTCGCTGGATGGCCTGGAACGCGCCGAGCGCGGCGACGGCATCGGCCGCATCAAGCGCGGCGAGACCGAGGGCACCGCCGTGCTCAGCCTCAACGATCTCTCGGTCTCGCTCGACGACGGCACCGCCGTGGTCGGCGAAACCGAAGTCGTGGTCGAGCCCGGCGAACGCCTGCTGGTGGCCGGCGAATCCGGCACCGGCAAGAGCACGCTGGTACGCGCCATCGCAGGCCTGTGGCCGTGGGGCGGCGGCAGCGTCAACTTCCATCCTGACCGCAGGCTCTTCATGCTGCCGCAAAAGCCTTACATCCCCTCCGGCACGCTCCGCCGCGCCATCGCCTATCCCGGCGCCGCCGAGGACTGGAACGTGGAGCAGATGGGCGAAGCCCTGCACAAGGTCGGCCTCGACCATCTCAAGGAGAAGATCGAGGAAGACGCGCCGTGGGACCAGACCTTGTCGGGCGGCGAAAAGCAGCGGCTGGCATTTGCGCGGCTGCTGCTGCACAAACCCGACATCGTCGTGCTGGATGAGGCGACCTCGGCGCTCGACGAAAAGAGCCAGGACAAGATGATGGACATCGTCATCAAGGAATTGCCGAAGGCCACCATCGTCAGCGTCGCCCACCGTGTCGAGCTCGAAGCCTTCCACAGCCGCAAGATCGTGCTGGAGCGGCGCAAGGGCGGCGCCAAACTCGTCAGCGACATCGACCTGATCCCGCGCAAGGGCAAGCGCCGCCTGCTCGGCCGCTTCATGCGTCAGCGCGGCGCGCCGAAGAAGGCGGCGTGAGCCTTGGTGCTCAGCCCCAAAACCAAAATATCGAAAACAGCCCCATGCAAAGTAGCCGCTTGACTTGCGTCGTTCGGCCAGCAAACTCCCCGGAACCTGTCAGGACAAGAAACACCGACCGATCTGGGAGAGCTTTATGCCCAAATGGCAGCAATCGGTGCGCGCGTTGGGCGTACTTGGCTTTCTTTCCGTTTTCGGCGGCTTCGCGGGGCAACCGGCCTATGCCGATGGATCCGTGTCGTCCCTGGGCATGGGCTACGGCGCGCGCAATTCGGCCGAGTTTGCGCAATTCCAATCCGTGATCGCGCAGTATAACGCCTCCGGTGAACGCTTTCGCATTGACCGCCACTGTCAATCCGCCTGCACCATGTTCCTTTCGATACGCCACGTCTGCGTCTCGCCGGGTGCTACGCTGTTGTTCCACGCCGGCGGCACCAGGCGAGCAGGTGTCAGCCCCGGCCGCACCCAGCAAATGCTCAGCACCTATAACTCAGCCTTGCAGCAGTACGTCACCGCCAACCATTTCATGGACACGTTCGAGTTTCATTCGATTTCAGGCAGTGAAATCATCCGGCGCTTCGGCTATCCGGCCTGCCGGTAGGCCGGCTTCGGACTGGCTGGACTGACGATCATCGTCTTGGACAGACCGGCCAGCACACGGTGACGGTCGTTTTAGGTTTAGCGCCCACTTAGCGGACATGCTCGCCGCTCAGCCAAACCTGCGCTTCTCCCCATCCAGACCTTTATCCTGGCGAGGCCCTTTAGTCGTCCGTGAAGAATTCGGAAGCAATTGATGCATCGCTGTAATTTGAGCTGAGCAAGTATTGGAATTTGCAA
>JAIEPP010000410.1 GCA_019748335.1 Xanthobacteraceae bacterium | reverse complement strand
GGCGGGGTGCTGCCGCTGACCATGATGATCAACGGCATTGCGGTGGGCGAGATCGACAGCCGCCGCCAGCGGCTGGTCGACCCGCCCGGACCGGGGTTTGCCCGGCTGACGGTAATCGACGCCACTGGGGCGGCGGATACCGTCGTGATCCGGGTGCAGTAGGGAGCAAAAACGCCCCATTGCCGCTCAGATCCGCGGGTTGTTTGCACTGCGGTTTCATCGTATGCGAAATGGATGGTTGAAACCGCGCATATAAGGCGTTTTGGAGCAGGCCAACAGCCTGTGAAACCTGCGCATTCCAGCCGCAGGCTGGCGCTCGCGTTCGATTATGCGACCGCCAGTCACTTCCGCGCCATCCTGTTTCTGCTGCTGTGCAGCATCGTGCTTTTCCTGCCCGGTTTCTTCACTATTCCGGCGATCGATCGCGACGAGGCCCGCTTTGCGCAGGCGACCAAGCAGATGGTCGAAAGCGGCGATTTCGTCGATATCCGGTTCCAGGACGACGTCCGCTACAAGAAGCCGGTCGGCATCTACTGGTTGCAGTCTGCCGCGGTCGAGACCGCCGCGACGCTCGGCCTGCCGCGCGCCGAGCTGCGGATCTGGATCTACCGGATTCCCTCCTTGATCGGCGCCATCGGCGCGGTGCTGTTGACCTACTGGACCGCGCTCGCCTTCGTGACCCGGCGCGGCGCGGCGCTGGCGGGGTTGATGATGGCGAGTTGCGTGCTGCTGGGCGCCGAGGCCCGGCTCGCCAAGACCGACGCCATGCTGTTGTTGACCGTGGTCGCCGCGATGGGGGCGATGGCCCGGGTCTATCTGTCGTGGCAGCGCGGCGAGGAGCCGGCGCATCTGCCCTGGGCCTCGCCCGCGATCTTCTGGACCGCCGTGGCCGGCGGCATCCTGCTCAAGGGGCCGCTGATCCTGATGTTCGTCGGGTTGACGATTTTGACGCTGGCGATCCTCGACCGCTCGGCGGCCTGGCTGTGGCGGCTGCGCCCGGTCTGGGGGCTGATGTGGATGCTGGTGCTGGTGCTGCCCTGGTTCGTCGCGATCTTCTGGCGCGCGGGCGATGCTTTCTTCGCCAATTCGCTCGGCGGCGACATGCTGAGCAAACTGGCCGCGCAGGAATCCCATGGCGCGCCGCCCGGCCTCTATCTGCTGCTGTTCTGGGTGACGTTCTGGCCCGGCGCGGCATTGGCGGGTATGGCGGCGCCGGCGGTGTGGCGGGCGCGGCGCGAGCCCGGCGCGCAATATCTCCTGGCGTGGCTGATCCCGTCCTGGATCGTGTTCGAACTGGTGCTGACCAAGCTGCCGCATTACGTGCTGCCGCTCTATCCGGCGATTGCCATCCTCACCGTCGGCGCGCTGGAGCGCCGTGTGCTGTCGCGCTCCTGGCTGACGCGGGGTGCGGCCTGGTGGTTTGCGGTTCCGACGGCGACGGCGGTGATCGCCATCGTCGGCGCCATCAAGCTGAGCCATCAACTGGTCCTCCCGGCCTGGCCTGTTCTGGCGGCGGCGATGATCTTCGGCCTGATCGCCTGGTGGATGTTCGAAGACAGCCGCGCCGAGCGCTCGCTGTTGAATGCGGTGATCGCCGCGATGTTTCTGGCCATCGGCGTCTACGGCATCGTGATGCCGTCGCTGACGACGGTGTTTCCGAGCGCCGAGGTCGCGCGCGCGCTGCGTAACGTCGTCTGTGTCGGCCCGAAATCCGCCGCCGCGGGCTTTCACGAGCCCAGTCTGGTGTTCATGACCGGCACGGAAACCCTGCTGACGGACGGATCGGGCGCCGCGGATTTCCTAGGCCAGGGCAGCTGCCGTTTCGCCCTGGTGGAGGCACGCTCGGAGCGTGGTTTCGTCCAGCGTGCCGAAGCCATCGGGCTGCGCTATAACGTGGCGAGTAGGATCGAGGGCTATAACATCTCGCAGGGCAGGGCGATCTCGATCGCGATCTTCCGCTCGGAAGGCACCGAATAGGATGTCCGCACCCGCCGGCATCGACGAATCCCGACACTACCTTTCGCGTCTCGTGACGCTGGCGTGGCTGTCGCTCGCCCAACTCGTGCGCGCGCCGTCGCACTCAAGGCGTGCCGAGGCCGCGCGGCGGGCGGCGCGTCATATCCTGTGGCTTTCGGCCGGCATCGGTCTGGCGATCGTCATCCTGATGTATGCGCTCGATGCCTGGGAGATCGCCCAGATGCCGAAGCGCGGCACCCCCTCGCTGTGGTGGATGCGCATCCTCACCGATTTCGGCAAGGACGAATACGTGCTGGCGGCGCTGGCGGTGCTGCTGCTCCTGGTTGCGGTCGCGGCACCGGCGTTGCGCGGCGTGCAGCGCGCGCTGTTGCTCGGGCTGGGAACGCGGTTGCAGTTCCTGTTCTGCGCGGTGGCGGTGTCCGTGCTCGTCACCGAAGTGATCAAATGGACCGTCGGCCGCGGCCGCCCGGGCGTCGGCGGCGAGGGCGATGTGTTCCACTTCTCGCACTTTGCGGGCACCCCGGCCTATTCCAGCTTCCCCTCGGGACACGCCACCACGGCCGTTGCGCTGGCCTTCGCGGTGGCGGCGGTGTGGCCCAAGGCGCGCAGCGCCGTCATCGTCTATGCCCTGGTGATCCTGGCGACGCGGCTGGTGCTGCTGGCCCATCATCCCAGCGACGTCGTCGCCGGCGCGCTGATCGGCATCGTCGGCGCGATGTTCGTGCGGTACTGGTTCGCGGCCCGAAGGCTCGGTTTTGCGATCCATCGCGACGGCACGATTGTGCCGCTCGTGGGACCCTCGTCCGGACGCCTCAAAAGGGTTGCCCGGGGCGGTTTCGCCCCATAAAAGCGGTCGCCCAAGCGTCGGCAAGAACCGGCGACCGCCGGTTCCGGCCTTGTTCCAGCCCTGATGCTCTTTCATCCAACTCAAGACGATGAGTCTCGATTTGCCTTCTTCCGACAAAACACCGGTCGCTGTTTCCATCGTTGTGCCCGTGCGCAACGAAGCGGACAATGTCGCGCCGCTGATCGCGGAAATCATCGCCGCGCTCGACGGCCGCTGGGCCTACGAAATCATCTACGTCAATGACGGCTCGACGGACGCGACCGCTGATCGTCTGGCGGCGCTGATGCGGCAGCACGGGCAAATCCGGCAGATCAAGCATGCCGTTTCCTCCGGCCAGTCGGCGGCGGTGCGCAGCGGCGTCCGCGCGGCGCGCGGCGCCATCGTGGCGACGCTGGACGGCGACGGCCAGAACAATCCGGCCTTCCTGCCGGATCTGATCGCGGCGGTCGAGAGCGGCAGCGGCAGTATCGGCCTCGCGGCCGGCCAGCGCGTCGGACGCAAGGACACCGGTTTCAAGCGGATGCAGTCGAAGATCGCCAACGCGGTGCGCAACGCGATCCTGAAGGACGGCACCCGCGACACCGGCTGCGGGTTGAAGGCGTTTCCCCGCGAGGTGTTTCTGTCGATGCCCTACTTTGACGGTCTGCACCGCTTCCTGCCGGCGCTGGTGCGCCGCGAGGGTTTTGAGATCGCCTATGTCGACGTGATCGACCGCCCGCGCCATTCCGGCGTCTCCAATTACGGCTTCTTCGACCGGCTCTGGATCGGGATCATGGATCTCTTCGGCGTGTGGTGGCTGATCCGCCGCAAAAAGCCGACGCCCACAGCTACCGAGGTGCTCTGATGCTCATTCAATACGGCCAGGCGCTCGGCGACTATCTCTACGACGTCTTCGTCGCCAAATTCGATTTCTGGCTGGCGTTCGGCCTGATCGCGCAACTGCTGTTCACCGCCCGCTTCCTGGTGCAGTGGATTTCGAGTGAGCGCGCCGGCCAGAGCGTGGTGCCGATGGCGTTCTGGTTCTTCTCGATGGGCGGCGGGCTGATGACGCTGGTCTACGGCATCGCCAAGCGCGAGCCGGTGATCATCCTCGGCCAGTCGATGGCCACCGTGATATACATCCGCAACATCATGCTGATCATGAAGAACCGCGGCAAGGCGTCGAAGACGCTGTAGCGTTTTCGGACGAAGCGGCGATCAGCCGTGCCCCGGTGCCGACAGCGCGGCTACCTCGGCGTCGGGTCAGACGCTGCGGACCGCGCCGGCACCTTTTCGCACCAGCGCCAGAAACGCGGTGGCTGATGACGCCAGTGCATCGTCCCGGACCGCGAGATTGAGCTGGCCTTTCGGATTGTGCGGGCCGGTCAGCGGACGGTAGACGACCGCGTCGAGACGCAGGCGCTGCATCGACGAAGGCACCACGGAAATACCCATGCCCGCGGCCACCAGATTCAGGGTCGAAACGATCTGCGGCGCCTCGTAGGCGATATCCGGATTGAATCCGCTGACGATGCAGGCTGCGATCACTGAATCGTAAAGTCCGGCCCCGGCGGCGCGCGGATAGCCGATGAACTTTTCATGCGCGAGCGATTTGAGCGTGAGGCCGCGACCGTTCCCGGCAAGGGGGTGGCGCGCGGGGAGGGCCACGACCATCGGCTCTTCGATGAGCGGCACGACCGTGACGCCGGCGGGCGTGCCTATCGCGGTGCGGATGAACGCCACGTCCACCCGGCCGGCTTGCAGGCGCTCAATCAGTCCCGGCGTGCTGTCTTGCTCGAACTGAATCTTCACCTGCGGATTGGTGCGCCGGTAGGATCGGATCGTCTTCGGTGGCAATGGATGAAAGCATGCCGAGGTCGTCAGTCCGATCCGGATATCGCCCAGCTCGCCGCGCGAAACGCGACTGACGGTGTCAACGGCGCGGTCGACGCTCGCAAATATCGATGCCGCCTCGTCGCGCAGCGCCACACCGGCTTCCGTCAGTTCGACGCCGCGCGGCTTGCGTCGGAACAGTTGCGCGCCGAGGCTCTGTTCGAACCGTTTGATCTGCTGGCTGAGCGGGGCCTGCTGAATGCCGAGCCGCGCCGCCGCCCGGGTGACGTGCAATTCTTCGGCGACGACGAGAAAGTAGCGGAGCAGGCGAAGGTCCATCATACATATCCAAAATATATGGATTGTCCTTATTCCACATATTGGATGTGTCGTCCATGGATTGCTACCGTCAGGCCATGAATCATGCTCCGGATGCCCTCGTTCTCGACTTCGTGGAATGGATCGCGGCCGGCCCGCGACGCTATCGCGATGTCATGGAGGCGTGGAAGACGAGCTGCCCGCGATTGACCATCTGGGAGGACGCCATCGACCAGGGGTTGGTGCAGCGTTGTCGCATCGATGGCGAGCTCTCGATCGAGACCACCGAGGCCGGCCGCGATCTGCTGGCGAGAACGCGAACGCCGTTTCAGCGCGTTCATGGCGGGCAGGATGCGCGAAACCCTCTATGACAAGATATGGCGCGACCACCTGGTCGATGAGGCGCCGGACGGCACCTGCCTGCTGTATGTCGATCGCCACCTCGTGCACGAGGTGGACAGTCCGCAGGCCTTCGCGAGCCTGCGGCGCGCCGGGCTGCCGGTAAGGGCGCCCGAAAAGACTCTGCTGGTGGTCGATCACAACGTGCCAACGTCGGACCGCAGCAGGCCCAACCCGGATCCTGCGAGCGCGGCGCAGATTGCCTATTTCGCCGAGAACGCCGCGCTGTTCGGCCTGGAATATTACGGCGAATTGGACAGGCGTCAGGGTATCTGTCACGTCGTCGGCCCCGAGCAAGGCTTTACGCTGCCGGGCACGATGATCGTGTGCGGTGACAGCCACACCACGACCCACGGCGCCTTCGGCGCGCTCGCTTATGGCATTGGCACCTCCGAGGTCGAACATGTGCTGGCCACCCAAACGCTGATCCAGCGAAAATCGCGCAACATGCGCGTCGTTATCGACGGCAGGCTGCCGTCGAATGTCGCCGCCAAGGACATCATCCTCGCCGTGATCGGCGAAATCGGCGCCGCCGGCGGCATCGGTCA
>JAIEPP010000461.1 GCA_019748335.1 Xanthobacteraceae bacterium | reverse complement strand
CGCAGGCGCTCGTAGCTCAGCTGGATAGAGCATCGGATTTCGATTCCGAGGGTCGGGAGTTCGAATCTCTCCGAGCGCGCCATTTCGGTGGGGACCGATCGGGCGACCACGCATTCGAGAGCGAACTGACATGAGAAAGATGATCCTGGCGCTGGCGGTCCTTTATCCGACCGCCGCGTTTGCCCAAGGTACGACCCCTCCGGCCGCGCCCGCCAGCCCACCTCCGACCGTCGGCGGCAAGCCGCTGGTTCAGGTCGGGACAAAAAAGCCCGCCGCCGCCAAGAAGGAGGTCGCCGGCAAGAAAGAGGCGCCCAAATCCATCGCCCAGAAGCTGCAGGCCTGTCAGGACATCGACGACGCCACCAAGGAGCGCCTGCAGTGCTACGACGCCATCTTCGTACCGCAGCCGAAGCCAAAGCCGCCGGCCGCCAAAGGCGTCAACGATTGCCGGTTCCTGAAGGAAGAAGACGAGCGGCTGACCTGCTACAATGGTTTTGCCGACAAAATTCCGAAGCTACCGCGCTAACTTAGGCGGGCTAGCTCTGACGGCACCTTACCAGGTGTTGTTTCCGAAGAAGCCGAAGTGCTGTTGCTGCTGCTGTTGCGCCAGACGTATCGGCGGGTTGGCATGGCTCTTGGCCACCTTGCGCTTGCGCGGGGCCTGCGGCTCCGGCTTTTTCGCTTCTGCCGGCACGAACTGGGCAAACGTGTCGCGCACGCGGGCCTGGGCGGCGAAGTCAGTGGCAACCGGCGGCTGCGGCGCGGCGGCAACCTGGACCTTCGGAGCCGGCGGAACAATGGTCGGGAGGCTGGTGTCATAGACCACCCGTTCCGGCGGCTTCTGGTCGGAGCGGATGCGAACCACGTTCCTGTCGATCGAGGGGGCGGCATGGCTGGCGACGACCGCCTGCGACGGCACGTAGGCGTCGATCAAAAACAGCAGCGCCAGCAGCGCACCACCAACGAACAGGAAATAACGCGCTACGGGCATCGGTATCGCTCCCCCGCGCCACGCGCGGTTCAATCACCTAACCGGCGATATAGCGATTAGTTCCCAGGCCGCCAGCAAGGTTCAACCGTGGCGGGCACATTTTCGGCTCACCTTTTCGAGAAGCCGCACGTTCGCGTGCATAAGGTTAAATTCGGCTCGCCGTTACCAGCGAGCATTTCGCCTTGCTCGCGTTAACGTTGACGAACCCGACCAGCATGCCCGAATACCGCTTCTGGCTCTTCATGCTGACGGTATCCGAGATCACGCGCCTGCGATCGGTCAGATGGCTGCCGTCCCGCCGGGCAAACGCGCAGGCGATCTCGATGTCCTTCACCGGATAGTCGTTGCCGTTGCGCAGCGTGAAGGTCACCAGCGCCTTGGAGCCCAGCCCGCCCCTGCGCCACGACTGCGAGGAAATCTTCAGGCCATCGACGGGCGGCTTCGCGGGCACTATGGTTTCCGGCGGCGAGATATCCAACGGCGGCGCGGCCACGATTGCTGGCCCGGCCTCGGTGGACGGTGCGGGGCTCGCGAGGATGGCTTGGGTGGGAGCAGGCTGATCCGGCGGGGACGACGCATCCTGCGCCACGCGAACGACCGCGGACGATGCAGGGGATAGCGGACTCTCGGCATCGCTCGGCCAGGGCAGCAGCATCCACACGGCGCAGCCGGCAACCGCAACAGCCGGCAGCACCAGGAGCCGCGCCCCACCACTTGCAAATGACCGTCCGGCGAACCTCATGGCCGCGCCCTCACCCGGCGGCGCCGACGATGGCCGCGCCACGCATGAAAAAAGCCCTACGGGCGTTACACCGTACGGCTTCTCACACGACTGCCGCTGTACGGTTCCGCCGCTTGCTATCAACTATCCAAGCTTAGCAAGGTTTCACGTCACCCGGACAATATTGCGGCGCCGGTGCAGCGTTTCTGGGGATGGAATTGCGATCATCCAGCAGCTAAATTTCCGCCGCCTGCAACAACAATAATCGAGGGGGAGACCAAGATGCCTACCGTGACCTGGGACCACGTCCATTTGCGCAGTCCCGATCCCGAAGCGACCGCGGCCTGGCTGCATGACATTCTCGGCGGCGAGATCATCCGCGGCCCCGGACGCATCGACGTCAAGCTCGGCGGCGCCAATGTGTTCATCGCCCCGGTCGCCTCCGGCGACGGTGTCAACTCACCGCCGGTGACGCCCTATCAAGGCCTCGACCATTTCGGACTGACGGTGAAGGACATCGATGCGGTCGCCGCCGAGATCAAGGCCAAGGGCGTCGAATTCACACGGGAGCCAACCACGATCCGGCCCGGCGTGCGCATCTGCTTCATCCGCGGACCGCAGGGCATTTCAATCGAGCTATTGGAGCGCGACAAGAAATACGCCTGACGCGCGCGAACTGGATACGCCGCTCCAGTGCGCAATTGCGCACAAGGCGGCGTACGGTCCGTGTGATCGCCGCCGCTACGTCATGCTTCCCGGCATGAAGCAGCGGATCGTGAGGCCGCCGTAACCCCGGATCGGCCAGACCATGGTGCGGCCGACGCGATTGGGCTCGGTAATCACGGCTTCATCGGGCACGTCGACCCAATCGCCTTCGATCCGTACGCGGTAATGCCCGTTGCCGGACTCCCAATCGACATCGCTGACCGCGGTCCCATCGGCGTCGGAGCAACACGGCCCCTTCCCGCTCTTCAGACTGTCGAACCATTCTTTCAGCGGCGAGCCGGCATAACGGCCATCAGGATCGCGGGCATGGCCGGGATACGCGGCCAAGGACAGCATCAGCACCGCCAAGCCTGGTACCGTAACGCCGATCCACGGCGGCTTTTTCAGCAAGACCGCATGACGGCGGCCCGTAATTTTACGGAACTTGCGTTCAGTTCGTCGGCGCGCCACGTGGCCGCCGGAGTTCATCCAGTTGGTCACCTGTTTTCTTGCTCCAGCACCCACCGGCCGGTGCCGAACCAAAATACGCATTTCATGGGCCAACTTGATTCGACCGAGGCGCCTGTCATCCCAGTGTCACGCAGCAGCGGCGATGCTGGCCTTTTGGCACCGATTCAGACCGCGTCAGGCAACCTGTCGCGTTGACGTCGAGGGCCCCGTTTTGGCATAACTGACTACCGGTTGCCGTGGGCGCGGCGGCCGGCCTTGGGACGTTATGAAGAACGGGCTGTATTCGATTCACGTCAATCTGCTGGACGGACGCTCCGGCAAAGGCAGTGGTGTGATTCTGTTCAGGGACGGACAGATTCTCGGCGGCGATGCCTATCTGTTTTACACCGGCAGCTACACCGTGAAGGGCGACACCTTCAAGGGTGAGGTATTGGTGCAGCGTCACACCAGCCCTCGCGACAACGACAATCCGCTGTTCGGCGGACCGAATCCCGTCGGCATCGGCGTATCCGGCACCTTTACCGAAACGCGTGGCACCATGAACGGCACCGCGCTGGTCGGCAAAAACAGCCAGATCTTTGGCGCGACGCTGCACCGGCTGGCGGATACCAACTAGACCACCGGCGGTTGGATGCGTGAGGCGATGCGATGCCCGAACGGTCGAGACCCACCTCTGCGGATCATCGTTTCCTTGATCTCGTGCAGGCGATCGTTGCGGGCGATGCCGCGACAGCCGCCCGGCTGTTGGATACTTCACCGATACTCGCACGTGAACGCGCTGCTGACGGCGCGACCCGATGCGGTGCGCAGGCCTACTTCTTTGAGCCAATCGCCCACTACATGTACGAAGGCGATACCGCCCTGCACATCGCGGCAGCAGGCTTCAAACATCAAATCGCGCAGGCCCTGCTCGACCGGAGCGCCGACCACTCCGCCAGAAATCGTCGCGGTGCCGAGCCGCTTCACTACGCAGCCGATTCGAACATCTGGAGCCCGGCGTCACAAGTGGCGACCATCGACTGCCTGATACGCGCCGGTGCCGATCCGAATGCCGTCGACAAAAGCGGCGTACGGCCGTTGCACCGTGCCGTTCGCACCCGCTGCGCCGCAGCCGTCGAAGCCCTGCTCGCCGGCGGCGCCGAGCCCCGCGGCCGGAACAAGAGCGGCTCCACGCCGCTTCACCTTGCTGTCCAGAATACCGGCCGCGGCAACAGCGGAACGCCGCACGCGATCGAGCAGCAACGGCAAATCATCGGGCTCCTGCTCAGGGCCGGCGCGACGCCGGACGACGGGGACGAAAACGGCAAGGCCGTTCGCGACGCCGCCACCGCCGACTGGATACGCGCGCTGTTCTAGGTGCGATCCTCAGTCGCAATGATAATGCCCTATTCCGCCGCCTGCTCGAGCGGCGCGGTGCGCGGCAGGATCATCTGAATCCGGGTGCCGCCGCCGGGTTCGGAATCGAGATCGAGCCGGCCCCCGAGCCGGTTGGTCACGATGCTGTAGACGATGTGAAGGCCGAGCCCGGTGCCGCCCTGATCGCGCCGTGTGGTGAAGAACGGATCGAAGGCGCGGCGGCGGACGTCGAGGCTCATGCCGATGCCATCGTCGGAAAACAGAATCTCGACATTGTCCTTGCCGGACTCCCGCACCTGAATATCGACGGTGCCGGACTTGCCTTCCGGGAACGCGTGCGCCACCGCATTGAGGAACAGGTTGGTCAGCACCTGCCCATAGGGGCCGGGATAGCTGTTCATCATCAGGTTGGGCTGGCAGTCGACGTTGAGCGTCAAGTTGTGCTTGCGCAGGCCGGGCCGCAAACTCATCACCACCTGCTCGGTGAGATCGCCGAGGTCGAAGCTGCGCTGGTCGGAATAATTGCGATCGGCCGCGACCTGTTTGAATGACTGGATCAGTTCGGCCGCACGGTTGAGATTGGCGACGAGCTGCGACGACGCATCGCGGCTGGTTTCCAGAAAATCGGTCAGGCTGGAGCGCCGCAGTTCGCCGCGTGCGACCTCGGCCGTGAACATCGCGGTCTTTCGCTCCAGCGCGGACGCGACCGTCAGGCTGATGCCGACGGGATTGTTGACCTCGTGGGCCACGCCCGCCACCAGCCGGCCGAGCGCGGCGAGCTTTTCAGCCTCGATCAGCGAGTTCTGGGTTTCCCGCAGATTGCGCAACGCCGCTTCGGCCGAGTCCTTGGCCTTGCGCATCTCGAACTCGACGCCCTTGCGCTCGCCGATGTCGAGCGCGACGGTGACGATGTTTTCGATTTCGCCTGACGTGTCCAGGATCGGCAGCTTGTTGACCAGCCATTGCCGCATGTTGCCGGAGGCGTCCTTGTATTCCTCCTCGTAGAAGCCGAGTTCCCGGCCGCCCGCCAGCACGCGTTTGTCGTTCTCGTCGGTCTTTGCCGCGCCATAGCGCGACATCAGGTCCTGCGTGGTCTGGCCGATCGCCTCCCCGGGCTCGATGCCGAAAATGCCGGCCATGTAGCGGTTCATCAAGACGTAGCGCAGCCGCTTGTCCTTGACGTTGATGACCGCGGGCACGGTGTCGATCACCATCTGCAGCAACCGGCGGCCTTCGGCGATCGCGTCCTCGGCGCGCTTCTGGTCGGTAATGTCGCGCACCGTGCCTTCGTAGCGGACGATCTCGCCGGCGTCGTTGCGCACGGCGCTGGCGCTGTCGGAGAGCCAGAGCACCGCGCCGTCGCGCGCGCGAACCTGGTATTCGAATTCGCGGACGATGCCGTCGCGCTGCATCAGCCGCTGGTATTCCGCCCGCGCGTCAGGGTGAAGGTAAACCGTATCGGCGATATCGCCGATGCCGTTGATCAAATCCCGCGGCGTGGCGTAACCCATCATTCGCGCCAATGCCGGGTTGGCATTGAGCAGCGCGCCGCCGGGTGTCGTGACGTAGATCCCGTCCACCGACGATTCGAACAGCTTGCGATAGCTTTCCTCGGCGAGACGCTGTTCGGCCAGCGCCCGCACCGCCGCCTCGC
>JAIEPP010000322.1 GCA_019748335.1 Xanthobacteraceae bacterium | reverse complement strand
CCCCGCCGTTTTTCTTCATCGCGCGGAACCAAAACCGGTCGCGTGAAGAAATGACGCCAAACGAAGAATTTTCGGTCGGTTCTTAAGATCACGAGAACCGATGGCGGGCATGGTGATGAAAATATGGATTGTTGCCGGGCCGCTGACACAATTGGTAACCGTCGCTAACCATATTTAAAGGCACGATCTGTATGAAAGTTGAGCAGTTTTAACGCCCTGGTCCGCGGACCGCCCCCATCGAGGTTAGTGAATGTCCAACGCAGCCCAAGCCTACGCGCGCACGTCGCATACGACGTCGACTCCCCGTGAAATCGAAGCGCAGGCGCTGCTGAAGGCCGCACGACAGCTCCAGGAAGTCCAGTCGAATTGGGCCGGTCCCACCAAGGCTCTCGATACGGCGTTGCTTTTCAACCGTCGCCTGTGGTCGATTTTCATGAGCGCGGCGCAGGCCGACGAGAATCCGCAGCCGGTCGAGGTTCGTCAGAAGATCGCCAATATCGGTGTGTTCGTGATGAAGCAGACGGTCGAAATGCAGGTCAACCCGGATCCGGCAAAATTGAAGTCGCTGATCGAAATCAACTGCAACCTGGCGGCGGGCCTGTCGGGCCGCGGCTGACGCCTTCAAGGCGCTGACGGAGCAACAGCCATGGCCGATATTCTGGCCACCATTGCGGCGAACTACAAGACGGTAGGGCTGACCATACCGTCGAAGACCCCGTATGTCGCGGTCGATCCCGCGCTCTATACCGGCGACTGGACGGGCAAATACGCCAACAACAAGACGTTCAAGATCTCGGTTTCCGACGTCACGGGCTTCCGCGCCAAGGTGCACTATCAGAGCGACGGCACCAGCAAATATCAGGACGTGCTGATCAAGGACAACAGTTTCCGCATCGGCGATACCAAGTTCACGCTCACGGCGCGAAATACGGCGTTGATCAAGAACGTCGTCAACGATCCCGCCAGTGGACAGACCTATCTCGACCAGGCCTACGCGACGCACGCGTCCTGACGGGGTAGTGGGGCGCATCCGCCAGCGCAGCCGGCGAACGGCATATCGATATATTCAGTCGGGGGCGATCCGGCTCAGGCGCTGCGGTCGGTCGCGCGAAGGCGCGTCGGCGCATTCTTGGTCAGGTCGAGCGTGTGAAAATAGGCTCGGCGGCGCAGTACCGCTTCCTCGGGGAACTGCTTCACCACCTGGCTCGTCCGGTTGTCGATGACCTGATAGACGACGGCGGCGGCGTCGCGATCGATCACCACCTGGTTCGATACCGAAGCGCTTGCGGCGGCCGCGGCCGCGGCGTTCGAAGCCGCGCTTGAAAGCGATACCTGGACGGCATCGGCTTCGTTGCCCGTGCGCGCACTGGCGTCGGTCGCTGCAACGGCTTGGCTCGCCGGCAGCACGGTCGCAACGGCGTTATGCGCCGCGTCGCTCACTGGCTGAGCGATCGGCGCCGCAACCGGTGCCCCCACCGGCTTGATGTTGAAATCTGTACTCATTGCAGCCTCCTGGCTTGCTGCGAGTCAAATCCCAACCCCTCGTCATCCGCAACATATGCCGTCACCTCTCAACGCGGCGTTAGGGAACGAGATAAATTCCGATCTTATACGGATGCGCTGATTTAGCGAAAATTTGAGGTACTTTCGGCGTCGCGGGGACGCGTCCCCGCAATGCTCAGAGTGAGCGGCTGACCGAGAGCGGCGTGAGGTTGCGCGTTCCGGGTGTCGCGCGCTGTCCGGAGGCCGTATAGCTGTTCGGCATGTTGCGGCGCTGAACCTCGGCGTTGACGCCGCGCACGATGCCTTCGGATACCGCATGCGCGGTCGCGAGCACGGTGAGATTGACCTGCAGCATCGCACGGAAGGTATCGTGATGGCGGCGCAGCGCGGTCAGCAAATCCGGCGATACCTGCGAAATGTATTTCTGCGAGTTCTTCAGGTTCTCGACCGCGAGCGTATAGCGGCGCGACTGTTCGTTTTTCTGCGCTTCGAGTTGCATGGCTTCCTGCAGCTTGCCGGCGCGAACCAGTTCGGTTTCGCGCTCGATGACGCCGAGCAATCCGCTCATCACGTCCATCAGGTTTTCGGCGAGCTTGCGCGCCTCGACCGGCGTGGAAATCGCTTCGGCTTGCGCGGGCCTGACGTGAGGACGCTGGTTCATGTCGGATTCCCTCGGCTAGGCGGTGCGATTGACTTGCTGCATGATCAGCGTGCGATAGACCTGATCGGAAACTCCGACGCCGCCGGCCTTGGCGAAGGATTTCGAATATTGATCCGTCAGCATCGAACGCCAGACGCCGGTGCCGGGCGTATCGCCGTACGGGCCGTCGCCCTTGACGCCGGTGGTCATCTGCGAAAACATCGAATTCAGGAACATCGCTTCGAAGTCGGTCGCCGTGGCTTTCGCCTTGGCCTGCGCCTGCGGCGAGACCTTCGCCAGCGCATCGGCGAAGGCCGGATCCGGGCGGCCCTTGAACAGCGGCATGACAGCCTTGGTCGGCATGCTGCCGGTGGTGCTGTTGATCAGGCTCGTACCCATCACATCACCTCGATGTCGGCCTGGATCGCGCCGGCGGCCTTGATCGCCTGCAGGATGCCGATCAGGTCGCGCGGGCCGATACCGAGGCCGTTGAGGCCGTCGACCAGTTGCTGCAGCGAGACGCCGTCCTTCACGACGGCGAATTTCTTGCCGTCCTCGGCGACGCTGATGCCGGTGCGCGGCGTCACCACGGTCCGGCCGCGCGACAGCGGATTGGGTTGACTGACCTGCGGGCTTTCCGAAATCGTCACGGTGAGATTGCCCTGCGCCACGGCGACGGTAGCGACACGGACGTCGCGGCCCATCACGATGATGCCGGAGCGTTCGTCGATCACGATCTTGGCGGCGAGGTCTGGTTCGACCTGCAACTGCTCGATCTCGGTCAGGAAGGCGACGACGTTGCCCTTGAACTCGGGCGGGATCGACAACTGCACGGTGGAGGGGTCGATCGGTTCGGCGGTCTTGACGCCGAGGAAGTCGTTGACCGCGGCCGCGATGCGCTTGGCGGTGGTGAAGTCCGCGTTGCGCAGCGCCAGCCGGACATTGGGCAGGCGATTGAGCGCGAATTCGATCTCGCGTTCGATGATGGCGCCGTTGGCGATGCGGCCGACGGTCGGCACGCCGCGGGTGATGCTGGCGGCAGCACCTTCGGCCGCGAATCCGGAGATCGCGAGCGAACCCTGCGCCACCGCATAGACGTTGCCGTCGGCGCCGAGCAGGGGGGTGACCAGCAGCGTGCCGCCGGTCAGGTTCTTGGCGTCGCCGAGCGCGGAGACGGTGACGTCCATCCGGGTGCCCTGGGTGCCGAAAGCGGGCAGGTTGCCGGTGACCATCACGGCGGCGACGTTGCCGGTACGGATGGTGGCGCCGCGGATGTTGACGCCCATCCGCTCCAGCATCGCCTGCAGCGACTGCTTGGTGAAGGGGATGTTGTTCAGCGTGTCGCCGGTACCGTTGAGGCCGACGACGAGGCCGTAGCCGATCAACTGGTTCTGCCGCACGCCTTCGATATTGGCGAGATCCTTGATCCGCGAGGTCGCGCCCGCGGACAGGCTCGACAGTGCCAGCGCCACCAGCGCGGCGCAGCCGATCGAAATCACTCTTGCCGAACGGATGCCGGGCATCCTGTGCTCCCCTCGAAGTCTCAAACCGGACCGCAACGCCACTCCCATGACGGTGGTCCGTCGTTAACTATGCGAGGTCCGTGCCACACCGTGTCGTGAGCGCAATCGATTGATATCGCAGGATATATTCCAGAAGCCTTGTGCGGGCATGGCGTCGCGGCGATGGCGAAACTGCCGCTGGCGGCAGATTTTGCCGGGTCGTTTACGCGCCGTTAACCATAAAACGGCGATGCTGGCCTCTATCCTACCGGGGCGAGATCATCACGATGCGCATCTACGGACCGAACGGCACCACGCTGGGAGCGCCCGCCAGCCAAACGCGGCGAACCAGCTCGACCGGCTTTTCGTTGCCGGAGACCCCGGCCGCACCGGACGAGCCGCGCGCCGCCTCGGCGCCCAAGGCCGCCGGCAATATCGACGCGCTGCTGGCGATGCAGGGCGTCGAAGACGCGACCGAGCGCCGCAAGCGTTCGGTGGCGCGGGGCAGGGGCGCGCTCGACGTGCTCGACGACCTCAAACTTGGATTGCTCTCCGGCAATCTCGATGCCTCGACCGTCAACCGCCTTCGCGACGCCGCCGCCAACCTGAAATCCTCCTCCGGCGATCCCGGCCTTGACTCGGTGCTGTCCGAGATCGAACTGCGCGTCGAAGTCGAGCTGGCCAAGGCTGGTCAATTTTAGAGGCTGGTCAATTTTAGAGGCCGGGCAGTTCCGAGCCCATTTACGCCTCACGCCGCGATGGCCTTGCGCTGGGCGTCGTAGCGGCGCTGCGCATTCAGCACCTCCTTCAGATTGCTTTCCGCCCAGTCGCGCAGCGGATCGACCGCGCCGGCGAGTGTCGTTCCGAGCGGCGTGATCGAATACTCCACCGTGACCGGCACGGTGGCGATGGCGCGGCGTTTGATCAGTCCGTCGCGCTCCAGCGACTTCAACACTTGGGAGAGCATCTTCTGCGAGATGCCTTCAATGGTGCGGCGTAACGCATTGAACCGCATCGGTTCATCGCGCACGAGAAGCAGGATGAGCACGGCCCATTTGTCGCCGACGCGATCCAGAATCTGGCGGGTCGGGCAATCCGCAGAATAGGCGTTGGGCGTTTTCAGGTTCGACGTTTTGGCGATGGCGGCATTCACGGCGGTTACTCCGGCGTAATCAGGTGACCCCAAAGTGCTCTCTTAACACCTACATTCTTTTCGCTATCTAGTCACCATCGGATACCACATTCACCACGCCAATGGAGATATCGATGAAAATCGCCGTCATCGGCGCGTCCGGCAATGCCGGTTCGCGCATCACTGCCGAACTCGCCCGCCGCGGCCATACCGTCACCGCGATCGCCCGGAACCCGGACAAGATCGCAAGGATCGCCAACGTCACGCCCGCGAAAGGCGACGTGCTCGACCAGGCCGGCCTCGCCCGGCTGCTCGCCGGCCATGACGCCGCGATCAGCTCGGTGCATTTCATGGCCAGCGATCCGGTCCGGCTGATCGGCGCCGCCAGGGATTCGAAGGTCGGCCGTTATCTCGTGGTCGGCGGCGCCGGCAGCCTCGAAGTGGCGCCCGGCGTCCGGCTGGTCACGACGGCAGGTTTTCCCGTGGCATACAAGGCCGAGGCCGAGAAAGGTGGTGCCTTCCTCGACCTGCTGCGCGCCGAAAAGGAGCTGAACTGGACCTTTCTGTCGCCCTCGGCTTTGTTCACGGCCGGCGAGCGCACGGCCCGGTTCCGGCTCGGAACTAACCAGCTTTTGACCGCGGAAGACGGGAAAAGCTGGATTTCCTTCGAGGACTTCGCAGTTGCACTCGCCGACGAGATCGAGCGCCCGGCCCATATCCGGCAGCGTTTTACGGTTGGCTATTAAACGGGCGGGCCGGGCGGATAGTTTTGCCTGTGCAAGGCCTTGGGGGAGGGTGCTCCGGCGCGAGGGTCCATATTGTCTGTCACAACCCGCCGCTATATAAGGCGCGCGCGGACGGATACTTCTCCGTCCCGCCTTGCACGTGAAGATGGGCTGGCCTTGGAAAAGTTGAAGAACTATCGACCCTCCGAAAAAGAGCCTTTCATGAACGACCGCCAGCGCGATTACTTTCGCGCGAAGCTGCTGGCGTGGAAGGACGAGATCCTGAGGGAATCGAAGATCACCCTGCAAACCCTCCAGGAAGAGAACGTCAATCATCCCGATCTGGCTGATCGCGCCTCTTCCGAAACCGACCGCGCCATCGAACTGCGCGC
>JAIEPP010000350.1 GCA_019748335.1 Xanthobacteraceae bacterium | reverse complement strand
GCTGCCGGATTCCGACATCCGGATCGAGGGCGTCGGCGACGGCGTCGTACTGTCAGGCACGGCGGCGAACCCGATCGACGCGCAACAGGCCAACGACCTTGCCGCCCGCCTCGTCGGCAGCGCCGACAGAGTGGTGAATTCGATCGCCGTCCGCGGCCGCGACCAGGTCATGCTCAAGGTCACCGTCGCCGAGGTCGCGCGCAACATCATCAAGCAGATGGGCATCGATCTCACCGCCAACATGACCTACGGCACGGCGGTGGTGAATTTCAACAACGCCAATCCGTTCAACGCCTACGGCCGGCCGCTCGTCGGAACCAATTCGATCTCCGGATCGTTCGGAGCCGCCCCCTCGGTGACCGCCACGCTGCGCGCGATGGAAACCGCCGGCGTGGTGCGCACGCTGGCCGAACCCAATCTGACCGCTATTTCAGGCGAATCCGCCACCTTCATCGCCGGCGGCGAGTTTCCGATTCCGGCGGGCTACTCCTGCGACCCGACCACCCACGTCTGTACCACCCAGATCCAGTTCAAGAAATTCGGCATTTCGCTCAACTTCACGCCGGTGGTGCTGACCGAAGGCCGTATCAGCCTGCGCGTCATGACCGAAGTGTCCGAAATCTCGAACGACAATTCGATCACGCTGTCGCAGTCGGTGACGGCGACGACCGTCAACTCGCTGACGATTCCCTCGATCAAGACCCGCCGCGCCGAGACGACGCTGGAAATTCCCTCGGGCGGCTCGATGGCGATGGCCGGCCTGATCCAGGAACAGACCAAGCAGGCAGTCAGCGGCTTCCCCGGACTGGCGCAGTTGCCGGTGCTCGGTTCGCTGTTCCGCAGCCGCGACTACGTCAACAGCCAGACCGAACTGATGGTTCTGGTGACGCCCTATGTGGTCCGCGCGGTCGCGCAGAAAGAGCTTTCGCGCCCGGATGACGGCTTTGCCAGCGCGTCGGACCCGCAGTCCGACCTGCTCGGCAGCATCAACCGCATCTACGGCGTTCCGGGCCGCGTTGAGCCGGCACGGAATTATCGCGGCACCTACGGCTTTATTACGGACTGAGGCGGGACGATGACACGACAAATGACATCCAGAACGGCCGCCGAACGCAAGCGCGCGCTGCTGCTCGCGGGAGCGCTGATCGGTCTTTCCGTGGCGCTCGGCGGCTGCCAGCACACCTCCGAAGAGGTGACGACGGCAAGCGTGCCCAACGATTATCGCCTGCGCCATCCGATCGCGATCCAGGAGGCCGACCGCTCGATCATCGTGTTCGTCGGCCGCGGCCGCGGCGGCATTTCCGCCGGCCAGCGCGCCGACGTGATGGGCCTGGCCCAGCTCTGGCTTCAGGAAGGCACCGGCGCGATCAGCATCGACATGCCGGTGGACACTCCGAACGCACGCGCCGCTCAGGATTCGCTGCGGGAAATCCAGGCCACCTTCGCCGCCGCCGGCGTGCCGCCGCGCGCGATCAATGTCCGCCAGTATCACCCCGAAGACCCCCGGCACATGGCGGCAATCCGGCTGAACTATCCGAAGATCTCCGCGGTGGCCGGCCCGTGCGGTCTCTGGCCCGAGGATCTCGGCCCATCCGTGCACAACAAGAGCTGGTTCGAAAACAAGTCCTATTACAATTTCGGCTGTTCCAACCAGCGCAACCTGGCCGCGATGGTCGACAATCCGTCCGACCTGGTCCAGCCGCGTCCGGAAACGCCGGCTTATTGGCCGCGCCGTAACGCCGCCTTCGAGAAGTACAAACGCGGCACTTCCACCGCGACCACCTATTCCGAGGCCGACAGGGCCAAACTCAGCGACGTCGGCAAATGATCAATTACGCGCGCCAGAACCCAGAACAGCAGTCGGACGCGACCTCGCCGCCGGTGGAAGATCATATTGCGCCGGCGCCGCGGGTGTCGGTGCAGGCCTTCTGCGAGACGGTTGAAACCGCGGCTGCCGTGCAGTCGGCGGGCGAAGACCGCCGCCTCGGCAAGGCCCATCTCAAGATCCAGATGGGCGGCATGGCCGCCGCCATCGAGGCCTACCGTTCCGCGCCGACCCCGAACGTGATCATCCTCGAGACCGAAGGCCGCCACGACATCTTGCTCGGCCTCGACCAGCTCGCCACCGTGTGCGACGCCGGAACCCGCGTGATCGTGATCGGCAAGATCAACGACGTCACGCTCTATCGCGAACTGGTGCGCCGCGGCGTCAGCGACTACGTGATCGCCCCGGTCACCGCCATCGACGTCGTCCGCTCGGTCTGCAACCTGTTTTCGGCGCCGGAAGCCAAGGCCGTCGGCCGCATCATCGCCGTCGTCGGCGCCAAGGGTGGCGTCGGCGCCTCCACCGTCGCCCATAACGTCGCCTGGGCGATCGCGCGCGACCTGGCGCTGGATTCGGTGGTCGCCGATCTCGACCTCGCCTTCGGCACCGCCGGCCTCGACTACAACCAGGATCCGGCGCAGGGCATCGCCGACGCGGTGTTCTCGCCGGACCGGGTCGATACCGCGTTCATCGACCGCCTGCTGTCGAAATGCACCGACCATCTCAGCCTGCTGGCGGCACCGGCGACACTCGACCGGGTCTACGACTTCGGCGCCGACGCCTTCGATTCCATCTTCGACACGCTACGCGCGACGATGCCCTGCATCGTGCTCGACATTCCGCATCAGTGGACGGGATGGACCAAGCGCGCGCTGATCGCAGCCGACGACATCCTGATCGTCGCGGCGCCCGATCTCGCCAACCTGCGCAACACCAAGAACATCGTCGACCTCCTGAAGGCACAGCGGCCGAACGACCGCGCGCCGCTTTATTGCCTCAACCAGGTCGGGATTCCGAAGCGCCCGGAGATTCCCGCCAGCGAGTTCGCCAAGGCGATCGAGAGCCAGCCGATCGCGACGATCCCGTTCGAACCCCAGATGTTCGGCTCGGCCGCCAATAACGGCCAGATGATCGCGGAAATCTCCGCCAATCATCGCACCACCGAGATGTTCCTGCAGATAGCGCAGCGGCTGACAGGCCGCGGCGAGACCAAGAAGCCCAAGGGTTCGTTCCTGTCGCCCTTGATCGAGAAGTTGCGGGCCAAGTAAGCCGCCCGCAAGGAGTACCAAAGTGTTCGGTAAGCGTAGCGGAAACGATAGCGATACGCGGGCGCCGAAGCCCGCCATTCAGGCGCCGGAACCGGTTTCCGGCGCCGCGGCCGCACCGCGCGAAATCGCCGCGCCGGCCGTTTCTTCACCGCCGATTGCACCCGCGAAAGCGCCGCCCGCTCCCTCGGTCGAAGCGCGGCGGTCCGACAACTATTACCAGGTCAAGGCGACGATTTTCGGCGCCCTGATCGAGGCGATCGACCTTGCCCAGCTCGCCAAGCTCGACGGCGAGTCGGCGCGCGAGGAAATCCGCGACATCGTCAACGAGATCATCGCGATCAAGAACATCGTGATGTCGATTGCCGAGCAGGAGGAACTGCTCGACGACATCTGCAACGACGTGCTCGGCTACGGCCCGCTGGAGCCGCTGCTGTCGCGCGACGATATCGCCGACATCATGGTCAATGGCGCCGGCACGGTGTTCATCGAAGTCGCCGGCAAGATCCAAAAGACCGGCATCCGGTTCCGCGACAACCAGCAACTGCTCAACATCTGCCAGCGCATCGTCAGCCAGGTCGGCCGGCGCGTCGACGAATCCTCGCCGATCTGCGACGCCCGTCTCGCCGACGGCTCCCGCGTCAACGCCATCGTCCCGCCGCTGGCGATCGACGGCCCGGCGCTCACGATTCGTAAGTTCAAAAAGGACAAGCTGACGCTCGATCAGCTGGTCAAGTTCGGCGCGATCTCGCCCGAGGGCGCGGAAATTCTCCAGATCATCGGCCGTGTCCGCTGCAACGTGCTGATCTCCGGCGGTACCGGCTCCGGCAAAACCACGCTGCTGAACTGCCTGACCCAGTTCATCGAACATGACGAGCGCGTCATCACCTGCGAAGACGCCGCCGAACTTCAATTGCAGCAGCCGCATGTGGTGCGGCTGGAAACCCGGCCGCCGAACATCGAGGGCGAAGGCCAGGTCACGATGCGCGAACTGGTCCGCAACTGCCTGCGTATGCGCCCCGAGCGCATCATCGTCGGCGAAGTCCGCGGACCCGAAGCGTTCGACCTGCTGCAGGCCATGAACACGGGCCATGACGGCTCGATGGGAACGCTGCACGCCAACAATCCGCGCGAGGCGATGTCGCGTTGCGAATCGATGATCACGATGGGCGGCTTCTCGCTGCCCTCGCGCACCATCCGCGAGATGATCTGCGCCTCGATCGACGTCATCGTACAGGCCGCGCGCCTGCGCGACGGTTCCCGCCGAATCACCCACATCACCGAGGTGATGGGCATGGAAGGCGACACCATCATCACCCAGGACCTGTTCGTGTACGAACTGATCGGCGAAGACGCCAACGGCAAGATCATCGGACGGCATCGCTCGACCGGTATCGGACGTCCGCGGTTCTGGGAACGCGCGCGGTATTACGGCGAGGAGAAGCGGCTCGCGGCCGCGCTCGACGCCGCCGAAGTCGCTGACGCCAAGTAACGGAGCCGGTCATGAACATGCAGGTGCTCGCACTGGCCTTCCTCGCCTTCACCGCCATCGGCGGGCTGGCCTGGGTCTTCATCTACCCGTCGCTGTCCGGCGAGAAGAAGGCCGAATCGCGCCGTGCCATGATCGCGCGGCCGGAACCCGCCATGCGTCAGGCCGCCGACAAGACCCAGCGCTCGCGCCGCGAGCAGGTCGAAGGCTCGCTGAAGGAGCTCGAGGCGCGCCGCCAGAAGGAAAAGCGGGTCCCGTTGAGCATCCGGCTCACCCAGGCCGGTCTGGCCTGGACGCCGCAGAAATTCTGGATCGCGTCCGGCGTTTGCGCGGCGGTGTTTTTCGTCGCCGCGTTCACGGTCGGCGGCGGAATGCTGGGCGGCGTGGGCATGGCCTTTGCCGGGGGCTTCGGCCTGCCGCGCTGGATGCTGGGCTATCTCAAGAAGCGCCGGGAGAAGGCATTTCTGAAGGCGTTGCCCGACGCCGTCGACGTCATCGTGCGCGGCATCAAGGCCGGCCTGCCGCTGTTCGAATCGATCAAGGTGGTCGCCGCCGACGCGCCGGAACCGCTGAAGGGCGAGTTCCTCGCCATCATCGAAACCCAGACCATCGGCATGCCGCTCGGCGACGCCTGCGCGCGGCTGTTCGAGCGGATGCCGCTGCCGGAAGCGAACTTCTTCGGCATCGTGATCGCGATCCAGCAGAAGTCGGGCGGCAACCTGTCGGAAGCGCTCGGCAACCTCTCCAAGGTGCTGCGCGACCGCAAGAAGATGAGCGAAAAGATCCAGGCGATGTCGATGGAAGCCAAGGCCTCGGCCGGCATCATCGGCTCGCTGCCGCCGATCGTGATGCTGCTGGTATGGATCTCGACTCCTGAATACATCTCGCTGCTTTGGACCACGCCGACCGGCCAGTTCATGCTGGTGGCCTGCATCGGCTGGATGACGTGCGGCGTTCTCGTAATGAAGAAAATGATCAACTTCGACTTCTGACGGTGCAGTTATGATTCAGATTATGATCGACAAGCTTCACGACGCCCGGTTCATGACCATGCTGCTCGCCGCCATCGCCGCGAGCGCGACCGCCTACACGCTGATCATGCCTCTGTTTGCAGGCGAGGGCCTCGCCAAGCGCATGAAAGCGGTCGCCAGCGAGCGCGAGCGGCTCCGGCAACGCGAGCGTGAGCGGCTCAACAAGTCGGAAAAGGTGTCGCTGCGCCAGAGCCCGAAGCAACTCGTTTCCAAGGTGGTGGAAGACTTCAACCTCGGCAAATGGCTGGCGCAGGAAGCCGCCCGTGACAAGCTGATCATG
>JAIEPP010000627.1 GCA_019748335.1 Xanthobacteraceae bacterium | reverse complement strand
GTCGAGCCGAAGAACGAAATCGTCTCGCGCGTCTCGTCGACCGTGATCACGGTGCGCAAGGTCCCGCGATCGTTGAGGCCGCGCTCGAGCACCAGCAGCCCGCCATGGGCTTCGGCCGTGATCTGGCGCGCGACATGATCGGACGGGTCGACGGCAAGCGTCTCGGCACGCTGCACCGCGGGCGCCAGGGGATCGGCATTGGCGAGCACGAACCGCGCCATGCGATAGGCCAGCGTCGCCTTGCCGATGCCTTGCGGGCCGCCAATCAGCCAGGCATGCGGAATTCTGCCGCTGCGATAGGCGTTGAGCAGCGCGGCCTCTGCCTGATGATGGCCGAACAGCTCCGAGGTTTCGCGCGGATGCCGGACGGCGATCTCCTCGGTCTTGCGGGCGCTCATGCGGTGCTCGCGGCGGCGGGAAGCGTGAACAAGTGGTCGCGCAGCGCCTTCCAGACTTCAGCCGCGACGGTGTCGGCATCGGCATTGGCATCGACAAGCACGCAGCGCTCGGGGTCTTCGGCTGCGATCTGTTTGTAGGCCTCGCGCAAATCGCGATGAAACTGGACGTCCTCGGCCTCGAAGCGATCGGGCGCGCCCTTGCCTCGACGCGCGGCAGCGCGCTGCATGCCCATCTCGGCCGGGATATCGAGAATGATGGTCAGGTCCGGCTTGAGATCGCCGATCGTGACCCGCTGCATGGCGTTGAGCACGCCCGGCGAGACCTGCCCCAGCCTGCCCTGGTAGGCGCGGGTCGAGTCGAAGAAGCGGTCGCACAGCACCCAGGTTCCCTGGTTGAGCGCGGGCTGGATCACGGTGCGGACATGGTCGTCGCGCGCCGCCGCGAACAGCAACGTCTCGGCGTCGGGCCCCAGCAGCTTGCCCATGCCCGACAGTACCAGATGCCGGATGATCTCCGCCCCCGGCGATCCGCCGGGCTCGCGGGTGACGATGGCGCGCAGCTTTGCGGTGGCGAGGCGCTCGGCAAGCTTCTTGATCTGCGTCGACTTGCCGGAGCCCTCGCCGCCTTCAAACGAAATGAATTTCCCGCGTCCCGAAGGCCGGTTCAGCGCTGCTTCGGCCATGCTCAAAGCTTCTCCGCGCTCGCGCGGAACATGCCGATGACAAGCTCGCTGGCGCCGTCGATCGCCCGGCGCATGGTCGAGCCGGTGCCGACCGCCTCCGCGGCATAGACCGGCGCCTCCATCGCGATATGGGCGCCGCGCCAGACCCTGACGATGCCGACCGGCTGGCCGGGCTGCACCGGCGCTCGCACCGGGCCGTTATAGACGACGCGCGCGATCAGTTTTTCGCTGCCGTTCTTCGGCACCATCACCTTGATCGGCTGCGGGCTTGCGAGCTTCACCGAACGGCTGTCGCCGCCGAACACCTTGGCGTAGCCGACCGGCTGATCGGCCGCGAACAGCGTGCGGGTTTCGAAATTGCGAAAACCCCATTCCAGCATTTTCTTCGCTTCCGTGGCGCGGTCGTCGGGGTCCTCGAGGCCGTTGACCACGACGATCAGCCGCGTGTCGTTCTGCACGGCGGAGCCGACCATGCCGTAGCCGCCGTCCTTGGTGTAGCCGGTCTTCAAGCCATCGGCGCCGGTCAGCGAGTTCAGCAGCGGATTGCGGTTCTGCTGCCGGATCTTGTTCCAGGTGAACTCTTTCTCGCCGAACAATTTGTACATCTCGGGATAGGTTTTGATTACGTAACGCGCCAGCACCGACAATTCCCGCACCGTCATCTTGTTGGCGGGATCGGGCAGCCCGTTGGAATTGCCGAACGTCGACCTCATCAGGCCGAGTTCGCGGGCGCGCTTGGTCATGAAGTCGGCGGCGAAGATGCGTTCGTTGCCGGCCATGCCTTCGGCCAGCGCGATGCAGGCGTCATTGCCGCTCTGGATGATTGCGCCGTGCAGGAGGTCGTCGACCGACACCTTGCTGTTGAGGATCGCAAACATGGTCGAGCCGCCGGCCGGCGCGCCGCCCCGGCGCCAGGCGTTCTCGCTGATCCGGTACTCGTCGGTCAGCTTGACGTCGCCCTTCTTGATGGCGTTGAACACCACCTCGGCCGTCATCAGCTTCATCATGCTGGACGGCGCCCGCAACTCGTCGGCGTTCTTCTCGAACAGCACGCTGCCGCTGGCGGCCTCGATCAGGATCGCGGTCGGCGCATCGCCGTCAAAGCCGTTTTCGACTTCCTTCTTGGCGCCCTGCACGCTGTTGTTGGCGGCGTAGACGATCCCGCCCCAGCCGACGGCAAGCGCTAGCGCAGCCGCGGCAAGGCCGCGCCACGGGAATACGGCCGCTGCGTCGGGTTTGCGGGAAACGGAGGTCTCGAATGCCATCGGCGATGTCCTGAATCCGTGCGTTCTAACAGTTGGAAGTAGCGCAAACAACACAGGTTTTCGGACCGGAAACGCGACCTGGGGCCTTGTCCTGAGATTGCAGCGCCGCTTCAACCTCCGTATCGTGCCGATACTGCAATTTGCACACAAGAAACCAAAAACAGGGCGGAAACGCGATGCCATCCACACGCAGCATTTCCGCCAACGGTATCGAGCTGTTTTTGCGCGAACAGGGCCAGGGTCCGCTGGTCGTGCTCTGCCATGGCTGGCCCGAACTGTCCTATTCATGGCGGCATCAGATATCAGCGATCGCGGATGCCGGCTTTCATGTCGTGGCGCCCGACATGCGCGGCTATGGCCGGACCAGCGCGCCTGCCGACATCAACGCCTACAGCATCTTCGACACCGTCGGCGACATGGTCGGACTGGTGACAGCACTGGGCGAAAAACAGGCCGTCATCGTCGGCCACGACTGGGGCGCGCCGGTGGCCTGGCATGCGGCGATGTTCCGGCCGGACATGTTCACCAAGGTTGCGGGGCTCAGCGTTCCCCCACCCTTTCGAGGGCACGCCCGGCCGCTCGACAGCCTGCGGGCGGGCGGCGTCAGCAATTTCTACTGGCAGTATTTTCAGGCCCCCGGCGTGGCCGAGGCGGAATTCGAGCGCGATGTCGCCGCCACCATGCGCAAGATCCTCGGCCGCGGCGTCTCCGATCCCGATGCGCTCTTCATCACCGAAGGCAAGGGCTTTCTCGGCAACATCCCTCCGGTGCTGGCCCTTCCCGACTGGATCAGCGAAGCCGACATCGCCACCTTCGCCGAGGCCTATCAGAAGTCCGGCTTCCATGGCGGGCTGAACTGGTACCGCAACCTCGACCGCAATTGGGACCTGACCGCCCCCTGGCAGGGGGCGCAGATCCATCAGCCGTCCTTGTTCATCGCGGGGTCGAACGATTCGGTCATCACCGGGCTGATCGGCGCCAAGCGCGTCAGTGAACTGGAGCGGGTACTGCCGAACCTGAGGCAAAGACTCATCATCGATGGCGCCGGCCACTGGGTGCAACAAGAGCGACCCGATGAGGTCAACGCGGCGCTGATCGAATTCTTGAGGGGCTAAAGCGTTTTCAAGCGAAGTCGGAACCGGTTCGCGTGAAGAAAACGCGTCAAACAATAATTCTAGTACAGCCCGCGCCCGCTGAGCACTTCGCGCGGGCCCTGCGGGTCGATCGGCAGGTAGGCCGAGCTCTGGGCGGCATAGCTGCTGTTCGCGTCATAGGAAACGGCGCGTGGATTTTCGAGAGCGCGGCCGCGGGAGCGGCTGGAGGCCGACATTTCCGAGGTGGCGTTGATCGAGGCGTAATCGCCCGAAGTGTTGCCGAGGCTATAGGGCCGTCCTTCCGGCATCGGAACCTCGCCCCGGATCCGGCCCGCGGACGACGGGATTTCGGGAACGAACGGCCGGGCGGAGGCGATCCGGACCGTTGACGGCGATGGCGCGGGAGCGCCGGTCCGCAAGGTCGCCATCAGCTGGCGGTCGTCGGAACCTTCCAGCGGCGCCCTTCCGACATATTCAACCCGAACCTTGGCGACACCATTGCCTTTGAAATCAAGCAGTTCGGCAGCCTTGTTCGAGACGTCGATGAGGCGGTTGCCGTGGTACGGGCCGCGGTCGTTGACGCGGACAATCAGGGACTTGCCGTTGCCGAGGTTGGTAACCCGCGCGTAGCTCGGCATCGGCAGGGTCGGATGGGCTGCCGTCAACGAGGTCATGTCGAAGACCTCGCCGTTGGCGGTCTGCCGGCCGTGGAAATCATCGCCATACCAGGAGGCCATGCCCTCGGCGCGGTAGTTGGTATCCTCTTCCGGGACGTAGACCTGGCCGCCGACGGTATAGGGCTTACCGACACGATAGGTGCCGCCGCCCTTCGGCACGGGATCGCCCAGCGCCACCACGCGGGGGCTCGAGGACACGCCGTATTTGGGATCGACTCGGCTGGCGAATTTGCCCGACGAGGCGCAGTTGGCGAGGACAAGGCAGGCTGCGACGGCAGCAGCGCCGCGCGCCAGGACAACTGCAGAGACAGGTGCCGGCACAACCGATTTTGACCGCCGAATCCCCATTCGCCCCAAATACCATTCCAGCGGCCGTACGCCTGCTCTGAGGCAGTCACGACCTTGAATCACGATGCGGCCCACCTCCGCATCAAGTGATAAAGATATCGCAACTGGAACGCGGCGGAAATGGGGTCAGCGCCCGCATGGTGAATCAATGGTTGCGGCATGCACCCGTCGATTTACGGCTGATATCGGCCACAAAAGCTGGTCCTCGCGCGCCTGCCCTGTCCCGCTTTCAGACAAACTGTTGCATCAAATCATCACTCGGAGTCGATCTGGATTCCGGCAAATGAATCTTTTTGACTGTGCAACGGCGCAGTCGTTCTGTGGATGCAGGGGCGCAAAAGGACTTTTGCGATGATTGAGACACTGACAGCGGTTATGGGCCTGGTGAGCGCCGGGATTTTTATTGCCCACGCATTTGACGGTTTTCGTTCCAGAGCTTGAAATTTGAGGCCTGATTTTCAGGCCGACGAGGCTGGGTGAACCCCGCCGGTCGGTGATTCGGAAAGCTTTAATCAATTCGGACGAGCATCGTGAGCATGAGGTGTACCATGCGCAACCACGACTATGTCTCCAACGGATTCCTGGCTTTGACCACCGCCAGCCTCGTGCTGCTGTGCTCCAGTCTGCTGGCTTTCGCGTTCGGCTAGACCCGCGGTTCGGTCGGAATGTCGAGCGGGCTTGTGGCTTCCTGCAACTGAGCGTCTTGGGCAAGCCAAACGCCGAGGCGTGGCGGGTCGTTAAAATTCTTCGCAATCCGCCAACCGGGGAGCAACCGTGCCGGTAGATGCACGGCGGCCTTAAACCCGGTTTTTATCGCGCGCGCTCCATCCTCTTTTTTCAAAAGAGGGGAGCTTGCGTACCAATGCCCATTTTCAGATATTTTTCGGTCGTCGGATCATCGCTGCTGGTCTTGCTGTTTGTTTGCGACGCCTACTTCGGCGACGCGAGCGGTTCACGGTTCAACGCCTCGATGTTCGAAAGCGCCACCTACGCCCCCCGCGCGGAGCAAGTCGTTGCCAGGGCGGAGATCCGCTTTACCCGTGACGCCTCTGCCGCCGACCGCGTCAAGGAAGTCTTCGCTCAATTCGTTCCCAACGAAGCCCGCCGCGGCAAGCGCTACTCTTCGATCGGGACCGTCATTCGATAACCGCGATCTTCGCTTGCGTCAGGCGTGGCTGGGCGCACACAAGCGGCATTCGGCCGTCCCGAGCCGGTTCAGCCGCCTTCCGCATCCGCATTCACGCAGCCGTCCATGCGAACCGGGGCCGGCGGGATGAGCTCCCACGACCAGCAATTAGCTCTTTCGCCGTCCCCGCCGCTTTGCTAACTGCTTGATTTCCAAAGACGGAAGGGTGGCCGAGTGGTTTAAGGCACCGGTCTTGAAAACCGGCGTGCCTGCAAGGGTACCGTGGGTTCGAATCCC
>JAIEPP010000072.1 GCA_019748335.1 Xanthobacteraceae bacterium | reverse complement strand
TTGATCGCGCTGTGCTACGCGTCGCTGTGCCTGGCCAACCAGGCCAAGCACATCCGTTCGGCGACGCGCCGGCTCTCCGACGAACTGCAGCGGCAGATCCTGCCCGACGGCGGCCACGTCTCGCGCAATCCCGGCGCCCTGGTCGAATTGCTCAGCGACATGCTGCCGCTGCGTCAGACCTTTGCCGCCCGCAACATCGCCCCGCCGCAGGCGCTGCTCAATGCGATCGACCGCATGATGCCGATGCTGCGCTTCTTTCGCCATGGCGACGGCAGCTTTGCGCTGTTCAACGGCATGAGCACCGCGCCGTCCGACCTGGTCGCAACCCTGCTCGCCTATGACGACACCCACGGCGTGCCGATGTCGAGCATGCCGCATACCGGCTTTCAACGCCTCGATGCCGGCACCACCACCGTCATCATCGACACCGGACCGCCACCGCCGCCGAGTGTCAGCCAGGATGCGCATGCCGGCTGTCTGTCGTTCGAACTCTCCTCCGGGCCGAGCCGTATCGTCATCAATTGCGGCATGCCCTCGACCGGCCGCGACAACTGGCGCGCCTTTGCGCGCTCCACCGCGGCGCATTCGACCCTGACCTATCACGACACCTCTTCCTGCCAGTTCGTCGAACTGTCGGCGATGAAACGGCTGTTGCAGGGTGCGCCCGTCACCAGCGGTCCCACCAATGTCGAGAGCTATCGCGAGGCGGCGGCGAACGGCGATCTCCTGCACACCTCGCATGACGGCTATCTGGCGCGGTTCGGCATCGTGCACCGCCGGGTGCTGATGATCGCCCATGACGGCGCCAGGCTGGACGGCGAGGACACCGTGTCGCCGGCGCCGGGGGCGCGAATCAAGGGCAACGAGACCGACTTCGCGGTGCGGTTTCACCTGCACCCCTCGGTGAAGGCGAGCCGCCTGAGCGATGCGCGCGGCGTCATGCTGGTATTGCCGAACCGCGACGTCTGGACCTTCGAAGCGCTCGACGACAAGGTCGACCTCGAGGACAGCGTGTTCCTGGCCGGCAATGACGGCCCCCGCCGCACCGCCCAGATCGTGATCCGGCAGGATTCGCGCAGCGCCCCCTCGATCCGCTGGAGTTTCGTGCGCTCGTCGACCTCGGCCGCGGCCACCACGTCCCGCCGCAACGCCCGGCGCGAGCCGGAATTGCCGTTGTAGGCGATTTACCGTCATTGCGAGCGTAGCGAAGCAATCCATCGCGCAACGAAAAGAAAGAATGGATTGCTTCGTCGCATGAGCTCCTCGCAATGACGAAAAATGCGAGCTAATTCTACCAGAGTATTTTCCAACCTCCCTCTTGGTATGGATGGGGAAGGAGCCAAACATGGCCTATCCGGCAAAGCCCGGTGCCCCACGCATCCCGGCGCCTTGCTGCGCGACGACATCATTCCGGCGACCGGCCGAACCAAGGCGGAGATCGCCGGATTGCTCGGGATTTCGCGTCAGCATCTCTATGACATCCTGCAGGAAAAAAAGCCGGTGTCCCCGGCCGTTGCCGTCAGGCTGGGCAAGCTTTTTGGCGACGGCGCGGGGATCTGGACCCGGATGCAGGCCGCTCACGATACCTGGCACGCTGAACGCACCGAGGATGTCCGTCACATCCCGACCATCAGGGCCAAGGCCGCCTGACGCTCGCGGCGAGCCGGATCTGGCCGTTGTTACCGCCGTCGAAATCTGCTAACCACCCGCCGTTCGCGCGACTGGCGACTTTGGATGGAGCACCATCGGGAAGCGCGAGCATCTCTGCCGCGCGCCTGGGCAATAGCACCCTTTAACCGAGGAACTTGCCCATGACTGACCATCCGCGCCGTGTAACCCGCGCTCTGTTGTCCGTTTCCGACAAGACCGGCCTGATCGAATTTGCAACGGCGCTGGCCGGCCACGGCATCGACCTCGTCTCCACCGGCGGCACCGCCAAGGCGATCGCGGCGGCAGGACTGAAGGTATCCGACGTTTCCGACCTCACGGGCTTTCCCGAAATGATGGATGGGCGGGTCAAGACCCTGCATCCCAAGGTGCATGGCGGGCTGCTCGCGATCCGCGACAACAAGGAACATGCCGAGGCGATGAAGACGCACGGCATCGCGCCGATCGATCTCCTGGTGGTCAACCTCTATCCCTTCGAAGCCACCGTCGACAAAGGTGCTGCTTACGAGGATTGCATCGAGAATATCGACATCGGCGGTCCCGCGATGATCCGGGCGGCCGCGAAGAATCACGACGACGTCGCGGTCGTGGTCGAAGCCGCGGATTATCAGGCCGTGCTCGACGAACTCGCCGCCAACAAGGGCGCCACGACGCTGTCGCTGCGCCGCCGCCTCGCCGCAAAGGCCTATGCCCGCACTGCCGCCTACGACGCCGCGATCTCGAACTGGTTTGCCGATCAGCTCAAGAACGACGCGCCGGATTTCCGCGCCTTCGGCGGCCGGCTGATCCAGTCGCTGCGTTACGGCGAGAACCCGCACCAGACCGCGGCGTTCTATGCGACTCCGAACAAACGCCCCGGCGTCGCCACCGCGCGGCAGTTGCAGGGCAAGGAACTGTCCTACAACAACATCAACGACACCGATGCCGCCTATGAGTGCATCGCGGAGTTCGACGCCAAACGCACCGCCGCCTGCGTCATCGTCAAGCACGCCAATCCCTGTGGCGTCGCCGAAGGCGCCGACCTCGTCGAGGCCTATCGCAAGGCGCTGGCCTGCGATTCGACCTCGGCCTATGGCGGCATCATCGCGCTGAACCGCACCCTCGATGCCGAAACCGCCCGCGCCATCATCGGCATTTTCACCGAAGTGATCATCGCGCCGGACGCGACCGACGAAGCGATCGCGATCATCGGTGGACGGCGTAACCTGCGCCTGCTGCTGGCGGGCGCCCTGCCCGATCCGCGCGCGGTCGGCCTGACCGCGAAGACCGTGGCCGGCGGCATGCTGGTGCAGAGCCGAGACAACGCCGTCGTCGAGGACATGGCGTTGAAGGTTGCGACCAAGCGCGCGCCATCAGATGCCGAAATGCGCGATCTCAAATTCGCGTTCCGGGTGGCCAAACACGTCAAGTCCAATACCATCATCTACGCCAAGGATCTCGCCACCGTCGGTATTGGCGCCGGCCAGATGAGCCGGGTCGATTCCGCGCGCATCGCCGCCCGCAAGGCGCTGGATGCCGCGGCCGAACTGAAACTGGCGGAGCCGCTGACCAAGGGCTCGGTGGTCGCTTCCGACGCGTTCTTCCCGTTCGCCGACGGCATGCTGGCCTGCATCGAGGCCGGCGCCACCGCGGTGATCCAGCCCGGCGGCTCGCTGCGTGACGACGAAGTGATCAAGGCCGCCGACGAGCACGGCATTGCCATGGTGTTTACTGGCGTGCGGCATTTCCGGCATTGAGACCGCAGGACGTCATCCTGAGGTGCTCGGCGCGTTACCGCCGAGCCTCGAAGGATGGGCTACGGGCACAGTCCGTCACCCTTCGAGGCTCGCAAGCGCTCGCACCATCGGAATAAGCGCAAGCGCGCTTATTCCTGGGGTGACGGACTGCGAAAGACGTCGACTTCCCGCACCCGCGCCAGCAGCGCCAGCCCCGCGACGAAGAACAGCACCAGCGCCGCCATGCCCGCCTTCTGGCTCGCGGTGATGGCCGTGATCGCGCCGATCAACAGTGGTCCGATGAACGAGGTGACCTTTCCGGTCAGCGCGAACAGTCCGAAATATTGCGCGATCCGGTCTTTCGGTGCCAACCGGATCAAGAGCGTGCGCGACGCCGCCTGCAGTGGCCCGCCGGCAGCGCCAATCAGGCAGCCGAGCACCAGATAGGCGCGCTCGGCCGCGCCGGCGAACAGCGCACCACCGGCCACCGGCGGCGCGACCTTGACGAAGAAAATCGAATCCTTGTCGACCAGCAGAATCCCGATGATCGCAAACAGCAGGATCAGCATGCTGCCGGTGATCACGCGCTTCGGTCCCAGGCGGTCGTCAAGCCTGCCGCCGAGCCATGCGCCAAACGTGCCGGCGATTGCCAGGATGATGCCGAAGGTGCCGATCTGTATGGTGTGCCATCCAAACGTGCCGGCGGCGTAGATGCCGCCGAAGGCGAACAGCGACACCAGCCCGTCGGTGTAGATCATGTTGGCGAGCAGGAATGTCGCCATCGGCTTCTGCTTCGGCAGCTCGCCGAGCGTTCGCTTGAGCCCGCTCAAGCCTTCTTGCAGCGCCGCACGAACCGGGAGCCTGGCCGGATAGTCCGGCGTCATCAGAAACATCGGCAGCACGAAGATGATGAACCAGATGCCGGTCAACGGACCGGTGATGCGATCACCCTGATGCGTGACGGGGTCGAGGCCGAACAGCGGCGAGAGGCCGAACAGCGTGCGTCCGGTGTCGGGATTGGCGGCGAGAAAGCCGAGCACCAGGATCAGGCTGAGGATGCCGCCGATATAGCCGGTGGCCCAGCCGGTGCCGGACAACCGGCCGATCTTGTCCGGCGGCACCAGCGTCGGCATCATCGCATTGTTGAACACGGTGGCGAATTCGACGCCGACGCTTGCGATGGCGTAAGCCAGCAGCAATGGCGGGATCACGCTGGGGTCGCCGGGCTTGCCCAACCACATCAGGCTGGAGCCGATCACCAGCAGCGCGCCGAATCCCGCGATCCACGGCTTGCGGCGGCCGCTGGCATCGGCAATCGCGCCCAGCACCGGCGACATCAGCGCGATCATCAACCCGGCGCCCGCGGTGGCAAAACCCCACAGCGCCTGCCCGGTCGCCGGATTTGGCGCCACGAAGCTGGCGAAATAAGGCGCGAACACAAAGGTCGTGATCAGCGTAAAGTAAGGCTGCGCGGCCCAATCGAAGAAAATCCAGCTGATGACGGCGGCGCGGCGTGGATAGGTTTGCGGGATTTCGCCGCCAATGGCCTCGGAAGCGATCACCGTCATACCCAAAGTATCCCTCAAACTTCACGCGAAGGCGTTTTGCCCATCGCATGCGAACCCATATAGCATGTGACACGGACTCCAACTGCGGCGGATTTTTGATGGCTGTTTTTTCAACCGGCTGGCGCAGAATCATTTCGACACTCGTGCTGGTGTCTGCCTGCATCGCCCCGGCCGTTGCGCAGGAACGCCGCGCCTATTCGCCGCCAGAGCCCTCGTCCGTTCATGCCGTTCCAGCCGAACACGGCATGGTGGTCGCGCAGGAAAAACTGGCGGCGCACATCGGCGCCGATATCCTGAGACAAGGCGGCAACGCGGTCGATGCCGCGGTCGCCACCGGCTTTGCGATGGCGGTAACCTATCCGCGCGCCGGAAATATCGGCGGCGGCGGCTTCATGGTGATTCACTCGGCCGAGCACCACGAGGACATCGCGATCGATTATCGCGAGACCGCCCCCGCGGCGACCACCCGCGATATCTATCTCGGCGCGGATGGCAAACCCGATACCGACAAGTCGCGCAATTCCGCGTTCGGCATCGGCGTGCCCGGCACGGTCGCCGGTTTGACGCTCGCACTGGAAAAATACGGCTCGGGCCAATTCACGCTGGCGCAGATCCTTAAGCCTGCCATCGAACTGGCTCGCGACGGCTTCGTGGTCACCGACGACATGGCCGACACCTTGCCGGACATGTACCGCCGGATGGCGCGTTGGCCCAACACGGCAAAGGCCTTCTCCCGCGTTGACGGCACGCTGCTGCGCGACGGCGACCGCTTGATCCAGACCGATCTCGCGGTGACGCTGTCGACGATTGCCGAAAAAGGCGCGCGCGGCTTCTATGAGGGACAGGTCGCGGAGAGGTTGGCGAAGGCCGTCAGCCATGCCGGCGGCATCATGACCGCGGACGACCTGAAATCCTATCAGGC
>JAIEPP010000352.1 GCA_019748335.1 Xanthobacteraceae bacterium | reverse complement strand
GATTGATGGTCGCCATCAGCGCGTTGTAGAGCACCTGCTTGCCGCCGGTGCCGACGATGATCTGGTTCGGCTTGTAGGTCAGGCCGTTCTCGCGCTGGAATTTGGCGATGATGGCTTCCTTGAGCTCGGGAATGCCGCCGACATCGGTGTACTTGGTCTTGCCGGCCTCGATGGCGTGGATCGCCGCCAGCTTGATGTTGGCGGGGGTGTCGAAATCCGGCTCGCCAGCGCCAAGGCCGATGACGTTGCGGCCCGCCGCTTTCAGCGCGCGTGCTTTATCCGTGACCGCGATGGTCGCGGACGGCTTCACACGGGCGAGCGCAGCGGACAGGAAGGTCATCTTTATCTCCTGATTGTTTCTCGATTGGTTCTTGGCATACGTCGTGAATTCGCAGTGATTCCACGACTCTTTCTGATGGGATCGGGGCACCCTAAGGCGAGGCGCGCTGCATCGCAAGAAGCTTGGCCGGTGAGAGCCAAACTTTAGAGAAACGTTAAACCGGGCTCGGTACGGTCGGAGCAATACCGGCGCAATAATCGTACAAATTCCGCGGCGAAATGACTCATATCTGGCAAGGGTTGCGATCGGGCGAATGGCTGACGGCGGCGCGGATGCGCGCCTACGGCCTGATCCTGCTTGGGCTGTCGGTTGTGGCGTTAGCCGGATGGATCGCGATTTGCGACGGCCTGCTCGACCGTAACGGCCAGCCGATCGGCACTGATTTTTCCAACGTCTATGCCGCGGGCACGCTGACCTGGCAGGGCCGCTCGGCCGAGGCCTATTCTCCGCCGCTGCAGCACGCCGCCGAGAAAGCCGTGTTCGACGGCCGCGAGGTGCCGTTCTATGGCTGGCACTATCCGCCGTTCTTCTTCGCCATCGCCGTACTGGTCGCCGCCGTTCCCTATGCGTGGGGCCTTGCGGTCTGGCTGATCGCGAGTTTTGCGGCTTACCTCGCCGCGATCCGCGCCATCCTGCCGCGCCCCGAGACCTGGCTGCTGGCATCCGCCTTCCCCGCTGTGTTCGTCAATGTCGGCCATGGCCAGAACGGATTCCTGACCACGGCGCTGCTCGGCGGCGCCTTGCACTGGCTCGACCGCCGACCTGCGCTGGCCGGCGTGCTGATCGGGCTACTGGCCTACAAGCCGCAATTCGGCGTGCTGATCCCGATCGCACTCGTCGCCGGCGGGCGCTGGCGCACGATCGGCGCGGCGGCAATGACCGTTGCCGTACTGATCGCCGTCAGCTTCCTGACGCTCGGCGGCGGCATCTGGCATGCGTTCACCGATTCCATGAACTTCACGCAGACGGTGGTGCTCGAACAGGGCGGCACCGGCTGGCAGAAAATCCAGTCGATCTTCTCGGCCGTGCGAGCCTGGGGCGCCAGCGTGCCGGTGGCCTACGCCGTGCAGGCCTCGCTGCTGGCGGTGCTCGCCGCAAGCCTGGCCTGGCTGTGGCACGGCGATGCCGCGTTCGAGCTCAAGGCCGCGGCATTGGCGGCCGGCAGCCTGCTGGCGACGCCCTATGTACTCGACTACGACCTCGTGGTGCTTGCGGTTGCGATCGCCTTCTACGCGCGGTACGGGCTCGATCGGGGTTTTCGCGATTTCGAGGTCAGCGTGCTGGCGGCGGCCTGGATCGTGCCTTTGCTGTCACGCAGCATCGCCGGCGTGACCACGATCCCGCTCGGACTGATCGTGATGCTGACCTTTTATGTATTCGTCCTGCGGCGCGCGGTGCAGGATCGCGCCGACGTCGCGGTCGGCGCGCCAAGCATCGCGCAAGCGTGATCTGAATTGTTCCGGTGTTTCGCTAGAATCATTCTGCACGCGTGCAGTGCGGTAGAGGTTTTCGACTTTTTCCATTGCGCAGGCCTTGCGACGCATCGGTAACGGCATCATTGTTTAGCCGCGTTGCGGCGCGAGAAGCCCGCCCCCGCGTATCCTCGATCAACCGAAATCTTGCGACGATGTACAAACTCTATTCGATGCAGCGCTCCGGCAACAGCTACAAGGTCCGCCTTGCGCTGGCGCTGCTCAATGCGCCGTATCACGCCATCGAGGTCGACATCCTCAGAGGCGAAAGCCGCACTCCGGAATTTCTGGCGATGAATCCGAGCGGACAGGTCCCGCTATTGGAGGTCGCCGAAGGACGCTACCTCGCCGAATCCAACGCGATCCTCTGGTATGTCTGCGGCGGCACCTCGCTGGCGCCGGAATCGCGGGTCGAGCGCGCCGAAGCGCTGCAATGGATGTTCTTCGAACAGCATGCGCTGGAGCCCAATATCGGCGCCGCCTATTTCTGGCTGTCGCTGGTGAAAGGCGGCCGCGACCTGCAAACCCACGCGCTGGAAGACTGGATGGAGCGCGGCTATGCGGCGCTGCAGGTGATGGAAAACCACCTCAAGAACCACGCCTATTTCGCCGCGGGACAGCTCACGGTCGCCGATATCGCGGTGTACGGCTACACCCATGTCGCCGACCGCTGCGACTATGATCTGGCGACCTTCCCCGCCATCCGCGCCTGGCTGCGCCGGGTCGAACAGACCCCCGGTTTCGTCGCCATGGACTGGCAGCCGGGGGCCGAGGTCGATGGCCCTGCCCGCATCGCGGCCGGAGCGTAACCGCTCCGGATCAGTCGCCGGACACATCACATTCGCGCGAGAAACCGGCAAAGGTTAACAACCGGCGCCCAGCCGTTAACGGTTGCGGCGATTGCGTGGTTGCGACGCGATGACCGCCGCAATGTTGCCGGCGGGTGCTGCGATATTGACCGGCGTCGCGGGTGATTCGTCCCGTGTCTTGAAGGATTTAGACCATGATACGGTCGCCCGGCACGGTGGGCTTTGTGAGCCGCCCTGCCCCTGTCGCTTCTTCCCGACTGACCAACGCCATCGCCGCCACGCTGGCGATCGGCGCGGTGTCGCTGTGCCTTGCCGTCACGCTGACCGTGCTGTCGATCAGGGTCTCGATGGCGATGCCGTTCCCGGGATAGTCGACAGATTTTCGTTTGCATCATTGAGCAACGCGCGATGGTCGCCATCGCCACTGGACCATGATGAAAACACCTGTCGGACTTGTGGCCGCAGTCCTCGCGGGTGCGATCCTGCTGGCCGTCTCGCTGCTGATCGTCAACGGCACGCGCGGCGAAAACCCCGATGCGGCAGCCCGGATATTGTCTCCCGGCGCGAGGTGATGCGGCTGACCGGCCGCTGGAAGCTTTTCGTTTTTCCATCAAGACCATTTGTGAAAAATAAAAAACGCGCCGGCGGCGATGAAGCCGAAGCCGAGCGCGTGATTCCACCCCAGCGGCTCCTTCAGATAGAGCACCGAGAAGCCGGCGAACACGACGAGCGTGATCACCTCCTGCATGGTCTTGAGCTCAGCCGCCGAATAGACCGCGCTGCCCCAGCGATTGGCCGGCACCGCCAGCCAGTATTCGAAGAAGGCGATGCCCCAGCTCGCCATGATCACCAGCGGCAGCGAACTTTCCTTGAATTTCAGATGGCCATACCAGGCAAAGGTCATGAACACGTTGGAGGCAAACAGCATCAGGATCGGCAGGATCGCGGGCGAAATCGTCGGCATCTATTCTCTCTGTTTATGTTGCGGTGCAAACGCCCCGCGCTAACGAGCGAACGCGGAACCCGGTTCCATCCGCTTATCATTTGATTTTCAAAAACGCGAAAGCCCCACGAAACCCGGCAAGGCCTTCTTAAGAATACGACGGGAAAGCCCACCGCAATTGAAATCCTCAGGCAGACTGGCCGCCCAATCGTTTGTCGGCGGACAATGGATGAGGGGCATGCAGCTGGACTGGCGCGCAATCTCGGGTCCCGCTTTGACGATCGCGACGGCGTTGACCGCCTTCGTCGTCGACCGGCACTTCGTTGCCGTCCCCAATCCCGCGCCCCTGTTCGTCTGCATCGTGGCGCTTGCCGCCTCGATCAGCGGCATTGCGCTCGGCCTGATCAGCGCCGTGATCGCGGTGGCCTCGTCCGCCCTGTTCTTTCTCGATCACCGCGCCATGCCCGGCTACGACATTTCGGATCTCACGCGGATGGCAATGCTGGCGGCGACCGCGACCGGCACCGCCGTGATCACCGGGTTGTTGCGGCAGAAATGGATCGATGCGTTCGCGTGGGAGAAGAAACATTATGCCACCGCAGCAAGGCTGTCGGCAGCACTCGACCAGGTCGACATCGGCATCGTGCTGCTCGGTCCGGATACCCGCGCGGAATTCATCAACCGCGCCTTCCGCGACTATTTTCGGCTCTCCGACCAGCAGGCCGACAGCAAGCCGCCCTTCATCGCCTTGATGTATCACGGCCGCGACACCGGTGCGTGGGAGCTGCCCGAGGACGAACTGGGCAGCTTCATCGCCCGCCGCACCGAGGCGATGCGGGCCGGCGACTCCACGCCGATCAATATCAACCTCACCAGCGGCGAGGTGCTGCGCTTCAGTTGCACGGCGCTGCCCGACGGCGGACGCATGCTGAGCTACACCCCTGTTACTGACCTCGTCCGTCACGACGACAATCCCGCCAATGCCGACTACTACCGCGCCCTGCGCGGCGGCGACCGCAGCTTTGTACGGCAGTTGCGCGCGGCGGAGTGAAGTCGGCGCGGCGTTTCATCGCGGCGATTGATCCTGTCTCCCCACAACGCTAGGAATGGCGTTCCTTCTCGCGCTCGGCGGTCGGGGTCTCTCCGCACGTCCTCCCCGAAAGCAGGTGCCATCATGTCCGGCGACGTCAACATTCGCTTCGTCACCCGCCAGGATTACGCGCAATGGCTTCCGTTGTGGGACGGCTACAACGCGTTCTATGGCCGCTCGGGGCCGACGGCGCTGGCGCCCGAGATCACCGCCATGACCTGGGCGCGCTTCTTCGACGGCTACGAGCCGGTGCATGCGCTGGTCGCGGAGTGCGGCGGTGAGTTGCTCGGGCTGACGCATTACCTGTTTCATCGTTCGACCACGGCGATCGAACCGACCTGTTACCTGCAGGACCTGTTCACCGGCGCCGCCGCGCGCGGCAAGGGCATAGGCCGCGCGCTGATCAAGGGCGTCTACGCGCAGGCGCAACTGGCCGGATCGGCGCGCGTCTACTGGCAGACCCATGAGACCAACCACACCGCGATGCTGCTCTATGACAAGGTCGCGGAGAAGTCGGGATTCGTCGTCTACCGCCGGATATTCTGAGCTTTGTTCACGAGGTTGCGAGCCAGCTGAAGGGGCCTGTGGATAAATCCCGATGTCACTTGCGCGTAACAAAGCCCGGCTAGTTTTCGCCTGCGTTTGATCAGGCCCCCCGTCTCAGATCACGCGCCCCAAGCGGCTCCCGGTCAGTCGCCGCGTCTGACCGGGGCCGCATCTTTTCTTTTTTGCTGCATGCTTTTTTGCTGCATCGCCCAGCGCCAATCGCGGTAAGACCGCACCTTGCGGGCTAGCGGCACGCGGGCCACAATGGCGGCCCTTTCGTGCCACCCCCACAGGATCGATCCATGCAAATTCGCAATCTCGGCGGCTCCGGCCTGCGCGTGTCCGCCGTCGGCCTCGGCTGCAACAATTTCGGCCAGCGCACCGATCTGGAGACCTCGCGCAAGGTGATCCACAAGGCGATCGACCTCGGCATCACGCTGTTCGACACCGCCGACATCTATGCCGGCATGGGCGGCTCCGAAACCGTGCTGGGCCAGGTGCTCGGCGACCGCCGCAAGGACATCGTGCTGGCGACCAAGTATTCCAAGCCGATGAGCCATGACGGCACCAAGCAGGGCGCCTCGCGCCGCTACATCATGTCCGCGGTCGAGGCCAGCCTGACGCGGCTGAAGACCGACTACATCGA
>JAIEPP010000160.1 GCA_019748335.1 Xanthobacteraceae bacterium | reverse complement strand
CTCGACGATGCAAAACGGACCTCCGCCCGCCGTCGTAGCAGCGGCGGCCACTGCCTTCGCCATCAATCGATTGTACACGCGCGCAGTCGCCGACTCCGCATACATCGTCGCGGCGGAAGTGCTATCGCCATCCGCCGGGAACAACAGTGTGAGTGGATCTACTTTGCCTCGCAGCACGTCTGCGAGCGCCCGACCGCAGCGATCAAGCAGAGCAAGCTCTATGCGGGCTGTCGGGCCTGGGATGTTCCTGCCCGACGGCGCGGTGGCTCGGCGTTGTGCTGCCTCGGTCGTAACCCAGCCAGGGCCTTCGATCGTCAAAGCGCCATGGTCGACAAGCATGGCCATGAGACGCGTCCAAAGACGCTCGTGGCGCACGACCAAACCGGCCGAGCGCGCCTGTGCGATCCCGACACGCTGGCCAGCCGTCAGACTGAACCCGAGTTCGCGCAAAGCGAACAGGACATGCGCGTCGGCCAGCGAAGCGGTAACCGCAAGCAGCTGCTCATCGAAAGCGAGCGCAGCGGTTTCCGGAATCGTTGCCGCCTCGAGCTCGATCGCCTTGGCCAACGCCTGGATATCGATCGCTGCCGGCGGATCTGCTTTGATCGGGCTCGGCTCCCAGGCTAACGCATAGATTTCGGTCCGTGCCCCGTCCCCGGTGGCAACAGGTTCGACTTGGGATTTGTGCCCCGTGACGTGGAAACCCAGCGCGGAGACATCGGGCGGAGCAAGCCAATAGCTTTGACGCTGCCATTTGTAGCCGGGCACCGAAACGATACGAACGTCAATCGCCGACAGCTTGCGCCAGTCGATGGCACATCCGGATTCATACATCTTGCCCAGATTGTTGAGCATCTCGACACGCGCCGGCCGCCCGCGCCGCAGCGAACAGGCAACTTCGACCTCCACGCCGGCCGGCACCGCGCAGGCGTGGACGGCATGACCGAGCGCGGGGTGGGGTCCCACCTCAAGGAAGGTGCGGAAGTCTGCGCTCAGCAATTCGCCAAGTGCCTCGACCAGCCGGACTGGTTTCCGAATGTTGTTCGCCCAATAAACGGCATCGAAATCGAGGTCCGTGCTCCACTTGCCGGTAACGGTCGATACCAACGGTATCGTTGCAGGTTTCGGCTGCAAAGCGTTCAATGCCGCGGCCAGCGGACCGCAGAACGGATCCATTTGCGTACTATGGAATGCATAGGCGACCGGCAGTACGCGGGTCTGCACACCACGCCCATCGAGTTCACGCAACAAAGTGTCGAGCGGAACGGATTCGCCCGCCACGACGGTCGACGTTGGTCCGTTGAACGCGGCGATCGACAGTCGCTGATCAAAATGCGCCAAATCGCTTTGCAACTGTTCCGGCGCCAGTTCGATCTGCGCCATCCCACCCATGCCGCGCGCAGGCTGCATGAGGCGCGAGCGATGCCAAATCAATGTCACCGCCTCGCTCAACGTGATGACGCCCGCAACACAGGCCGCGGCCACTTCTCCGACGCTATGGCCGACAACCGCCGCCGGAACGACGCCTTTTTCGCGCCAGAGCGCGGTCAGTCCAATCTGAAGCGCAAAAATGGCCGGCTGAGCGACTTCGGTATCGGCGAGCCGCGCCTCTTGCGAAGGATCCATCAAGGCGTCAATCAGGGGCCAGCCGGCGATGGCCTCGAAAAGCGTCGAGACGCCGAGAACGGCATCGCGAAAGGCCGGCTCGCATTCGAATAGCTCGCGACCCATGGCAGGCCATTGCCCGCCCTGGCCCGAGTACAGGAAAACGACGCCCGGACTGGCTGCCTCCGCGCCCAATGCGGCCGAACGCGTGGCCGGCGCAGCGGCTTTGATGCGCTGGCCGAGAGCATCCGCCAGTTGCACCGGGTTCGCGCCATGGACCAGCGCGCGGTAAGGACCGTGCGCGCGACCGGTGTTCGCGGTGTGCAGATAGTCTGGCAGTTCCTTTTCGCCGATACAGGTCAACCGTTCGCGATGCGCGATCAGCAGTTCTTGCAATGCCGCCGCACTCCGGGCCGAGACGGCAAGCGGCCGTGGTGTCGTCTCGACCACCCGGTCCGCGAGCGCTGACGACGCGGCTTGATATTCCTCGAGCACGACATGCGCATTGGTGCCGCCAAACCCGAACGAACTAACGCCCGCGACGCGCGGCAAGTCGCGGCCCTGCCAATCGATGGCTTGCGTCGGAATGACGAACGGCGTTCCTTGGAGATCGATGTGCGGATTAAGCCGCGAAAAATGCAGGTTGGGGGGAATGCGGCGATGCTGCAGGCAAAGCACCGCCTTGATCAGCCCGGCAATGCCGGCGGCCGCTTCGAGGTGGCCGATGTTGGTCTTGACCGCACCGAGGTAGCAGATCTGATCGCTCGACCGCTGCGGCCCGAACACACGGCTCAGCGCCTCCACCTCTATGGGATCTCCGAGCGGCGTCCCGGTCCCGTGCGTCTCCAGCAGACCAAGACGTTCGACTGCGACGCCGGCTTTCGACAAGGCTCGTCGAAGCACCGCCTCTTGTGCCGGCCCATTGGGCGCCGTCAGGCCGTTGCTTGCACCATCCTGATTCACCGCCGAGCCACGGATGACGGCGAGCACGGGGTCGCGATCACGCAGCGCGTCTTCCAGCCGCTTTAGAAGCACCAAGCCGCATCCCTCGCCGCGCACGATACCGTTCGCAGAGGCGTCGAAACTACGGCATTGGCCATCGCTCGAAAGAATCTCCAGCTTCGAGAAGGCCATGCTCGCGGACGGCAGCAACATGAGGTTGACGCCGCCGGCAAGCGCCATGTCGCACTCGCGTGTTCGCAGGCTTTGGCAGGCGAGATGAACCGCAACCAGTGAGGAGGAACAAGCCGTGTCGATCGCCATCGACGGACCGCGCAAGTCCATGAGATACGAGATGCGGTTGGCGAGAATGCTGTGCGCCGATCCGGTGCTCATATGGCTCTCGATGCCTTGCGCCTGCGCCAGCTGAAGCAGGTAGTAGTCACTGCTATGACTGTGCGCACCAACGAAAACGCCGGTCTCCGAGCCAGCCAACCGGTCCGCAGAGTGGCCAGCCGCTTCGAAGGCTTCCCAAGCGGTCTCCAGCAGCAAACGCTGCTGCGGGTCCATCAAAGATGCCTCGCGCGGCGAAATACCGAAGAACGCGGCATCAAATTGATCAAGGTTGTCGAGGAATCCGCCCCAACGGGTATTCATCCGGTCGGGTTGATCGAGGCGAGGGGAAAACAGCGCGGTCGCGTCCCAGCGGTCGGCCGGCACATCGGTAATTGCGTCGCGGCCTTCCACCAGCAGCCGCCAGAAATCGTCTGGCGAGCGCACCTTGCCAGGCAGCCGGCACGCGACCGAGACGATGGCGATACCCTCGGTTGAAGCCCGGTTTGCATTGACTGGCACCGACTTCGCGAGCTTGCTTCCAAGCAGAGCGCGTTGCTCTGGCGACAGGTTGGCGACACGACCGCGCAGATCGATCATTGCCCCTCCTCGCCGGCCAGCAAGCGTTGAGCTTCTTCGTAATCGAGCGCGCCGAGATCTGCCAGCAGCAGTTCCAGCTCAGCATTATCGGTCGCGGAAAGGCCTGCGCGCGCGGCAAGCGGACTTGCATTCCCGGCCGCATCGAGCGGAATACCGAGCCGGCTTCCGAGATAATTGCCGAGCGCGCGCAGCGTCGGATAGTTCAATACAAGCGTCGCTGGCAGGCTCAGCCCGGAGCAGCGTTCCAGCCGACCGCGCAGTTCCAGGGCCATGAGGGAGTCGAGACCGAGCGCTTGCAGCGCGCGATCGGCGGGAATGCGCGACGGCGACAAGCGCAGCACCTTGGCCGCTTCTTCGCGCAATGCAGCGTCCATGACGGCGCGGCGTGGCGGACCTGCCGGTACCGCGTCGAGGCGCCGGCCAAGTAAAGCCGGGCTTGCGCTGGGCTCTGCCTTGGCCGCACCAACGCCGAGCAATCCGACCATTCCATCGCGACGCGTAGCGGTATGCCATTTCGCAGGCTGAAACCGCATGCAAATCGCTTGGGTTGCGCCGGACGCCAGCAGCGCATCGATGGCATCGATGGCTTCCTGCGCATCTATCCCGTCGAAGCCGACATGGGCCAGATTGTCGCGCCGCTCAGCGAGCGCGGCAGCCAGACCGACGCCGGCGACCGGGCCAAGATTGATGCTCAGCGAGCGCCGCCCGCGCGCCGCACGATCATGCGCAAGACTATCGAGAAATGCATTGGCTGCGGCGTAGCCGCCCTGTCCCCGCGTTCCGAACACCGAAGCGACCGACGAGAAAAACACCATGAAATCGAGTTCGTCGTCAGCCGTGAGCTGATCGAGAATCCAGGCCCCGACGGCCTTCGGATCGCGAACCGCGCCCAGCCGTGCGTTGGTAAGTTCGGTCAGCACGCCGTCGTCGAGTATCCCCGCGGCGTGCATAATGCCGCGCAGCGGAAGTCCATTGCCGCGGATGGATTCGAGCAGTGAGAAGACCTCCTCCTCGTTGCAGACGTCACATATCTCGCTGGTAATCCGCGTTCCGCCGGACCGGATCATCTGCAGCGCCGCTTGCGCTTCGATCCCTGGCGCGCTCCGGCCCACGACAATGATCTGCCCCGCCCCTCGCCGGGAAAGCCATCGCGCGGCTTGCAAGCCAAGCGCGCCAAGGCCGCCGGTGATCAGGTAGCTGCCATCCGGCCTAATCGCGCAGCGTTCGCCCGCAACGGTGGCGATTCCTTCCGGCGGCGGCACAAGATCGATAACATGTTTGCCGATGTGAGTGGACGGGACAAGTTCCTGAAACGCTTCGGCCATCGCATCGGCTCGGAAGCGGCGCGTTGGCAGCGGCGTGAATTGTCCCTGCGCGAACCCGTCCAAAACCTCCCGCAGCACCTCGCCCAGTTGGTGGGGTCGCTGCCGCATCATTGCATCAAGGTCTACCGCAAAAAAACTCAGGTTCTTGCGAAATGGCTGCAACGCCAACGTGCTGTAACCATAGATATCGCGCTTCCCAAGCTCGACGAAACGACCAAAGGCGCCAAGCGTCTCCAGGCCCGCAGCAATGGCGTCACCAGAAAGCGAATTGAGGACCACATCGACGCCACCGCCGCCTGTTACACGATGAACATCGGCGGCGAAGACCGTATTGCGCGAATCAAACACATGTTCGATGCCGAGCGAGCGCAGATACGCCCGCTTTTCTTCCGTGCCTGCGGTGGCAATAATTTGCGCGCCCAGATGTCGGGCGATCTGCAAAGCGGCCAAACCGACGCCGCCGGCCGCGGAGTGAATGAGCACGCGTTCGCCCTTGGTCAGGCGTGCGAGATGATGAAGGCCGTACCAGGCTGTCGCGAATGCAAGGGAGAAGCCGGCCGCCTCTGGGGCAGTCAGTCCAGCGGGTCGCAGCATCACCAGCGAAGCGTGCGTCACCGCATACCGCGCAAGACAGGAGTGGCCGATCGCGACGACGGCATCGCCAGGCGCAACCGCGGTCACGTCACGTCCTACCTGGCTGACGATTCCGGCACATTCGATTCCCAACGGACCGCGACCGCCTTCATAACCAGGATAGATGCCAAGCACCGACATCAAGTTCATGAAGTTGAGTCCGACCGCTTCGACCTCGATCTCGACCTCATCGGGCTTCAGTTCCGCTCGCGCGGCTTGTTGCCACTGCAAATGATTTGGACTTGAGGGGCCGCTGAGCACCGCACGATAGTTTTCGCTGGGCTTCAAAGCGGCTTGCATGTCGCTCCGCGCCTGCATCGGATCCGACGGCACGAGGCGGAGCACAAGCCAGTGCCCTCCGCGCAGCGCCAACTGCCGCTGCGCAGGCGG
>JAIEPP010000657.1 GCA_019748335.1 Xanthobacteraceae bacterium | reverse complement strand
TCGCTGACGATATCAGGAGATTTCCAGCATCATCTGCGCGTCGAATGGGGCAAGGACGCCAATCTGTGGCGCGACGACGTGCATGCGGCGGTCGGATCACCTTCGGTCACGATCATTCCGCCGCAGTTGATCCACACCACCGAAGGCGTGAATGGCGGTCATCACCTTCTGATCGACATCTTCTCCCCGCCCCGCCGCGATTTCATCGCCAGAAACTGGGTTGCCAATTCCTCCGAATATATCGCACCTGCTCTTGAGTCGGCGACGTGACATTCGGACCACGCCGTGCGCGAGATTATGGCGAAAGCCCGGCAAGGTTGCGGGCCGGCCAGCGCCGTCAAACTACCGCTTCCCCCGCCCAAACCTGAGTGGTAGGTTTTTTACCGCTTTCCAAACATTCCCGAATGCGGACGATCGCTTCGCAGGGGTGCCATGGGATCATTCCCTCCAGTTCAGTCGGTCACGCGGGCCATCGATCTGCTCCAGGCGCTGAACCGTGAACCGGTTTCCACGATCAGCAGCCTCCACGTTCAGACCGGCATCCCCAAACCCTCCATTGTCCGACTGCTGCAGACTTTGGCCGTCAAGGGACTGGTACGCCGCGCGCCCAAGCACGGCGCCTATCACCTGACGTCGCAGGTCAGGTCGCTGGCGTCCGGCTATCACAGCGAGCCGAAAATTGTCGAAGCGGCGGCTCCCCTGCTCGATGCCATGACCCGGCGGATCAAGTGGCCGATGGCGATCGCGATCCCCGACGGCCATGCGGTGTTCATCCGCTACAGCACAGTATCGCTGTCGCCGCTGTCGCTGCACCACTCGTCGCTCAATATGCGGCTCAGCCTAGTCAGCCGGGCACTAGGCCTTGCGGTCCTGGCGTTCTGCGACGATGACGAGCAGAATTTCATTCTCAAGGCGCTCCGCGCTTCCGCCGAGCCGGAAGATGCACTGGCGCGCAACACGGCCGCCGTCCGCGCTGCGCTTTCCAAAGTCCGCGCGCGCGGCTATGCGACGCGGGACCCGAAAGTCCGTCCGGTTTCGAACACACTGGCGGTGCCGATCTTCGACGGCGCCCGCGTCGTCGCTTCGGTCGGACTTACCTTCTTTTCCTCGGCGCTGGAGCCGAAGCAGGCGGTGCACGATCACCTCGGTCAGCTCAAGGACGTTGCCGGCGAAATTTCGACCCGGCTGGCCAGCCTGCAGGAAGGCGCCATAACAAAAGCGCTATGACACCCGACCGGGCTGGATATTCCATCATGACATCGCGCGCAACCGGGGGTCGCGTGCCCCTCGTATCTCCTTGCATCCCCTTGCATCCCCTTGCATTCACCCTCCGTCCCTCTACTCTTGGTGCCACCGAACGGTGAAAACGCCGCCGATCAACCGGGAGTAAACTTTGGCGCTGAGCAAGGGCGATGACTATCCGATCCACCAGACGCCGGAGCCGGTGGCCTATGCGGGGACTGACCGCAATTTCTATGACCGCTATTTTTTCAATGGCTATTCGGCAGAGGCCGGAAATACCTCTTTCTTCGCGGTGGCGTTCGGCGTCTATCCGCACCTGAACATCGCCGATGCTGCTTTTGTCGTGGTGCGCAATGGGGTGGAGACCGCGCTGCATGCATCGCGCTGCCTCAACATGGAACGGATGGATCTTGCCGTCGGCCCGATCCGCATCGAAGTGATCGAGCCGCTGCACAAATTGCGCGTGGTCGTCGAGGCGCCGGATCGCGGTATCGCCGCCGATATCGTCTTCACTGGCCGCAGCGCGCCGATCGAGGAGCCGCGCTTCATCCGACGGATCGGTCCGCGCACCCTGATGGACTATACAAGGTTGACGCAGAACGGACGCTATCAGGGCTGGATCGAACTCGATGGCGTGCGCGAATGGGTCGACGGCTTTGTCGGGACCCGTGACCGCTCCTGGGGCGTGCGGCCCGTCGGCCTGCGCGATCCGCAGGCGCTCGCCCCGGCCGCACCGCCGCAATTCTTCTGGCTGTGGTCGCCCTGCAATTTCGAAAGCGCCAGCCTGTTTTTCCACTCCAACGACGATGCGGCCGGCCTGCCCTGGAACCGTCGCGCGGTCTGGGCCCCCGACAACGGCTCGCTGCGCGAGATCGAGCACGCCACCGCGCAGGTGAACTGGAGGTCCGGTACGCGGCATGCCACCTCAGCGACCGTCCTTCTGGGCGAAGGTTCGCAACGCCTGGAGGCGATCTTTACGCCGATCCTGGACTTCTTCATGCTCGGCCTCGGCTATGGCCATCCCAAATGGGCGCACGGGCTCAACCACGGCGACCTTGCGGTCGAGCGCGAAGACTTCGTGCTGGCCGAGGTCGATGTCCGGCAGCAACAGCATCTTCACATTCAGGCGCTTTGCGACGTGAGCTGCCGCGACGCGGACGGCCGCGTGCATCGGGGACGCGGCGTGCTGGAGCAACTGGCGCTCGGCCCGCATGCGCCCTCGGGATTCAAATCCACGCTGGATTTTGCGTCATGAGTTCGGCGACTTCATGCGACGCCCTCGACCAGCGGCTGGAGCGATACCTCGGCCGGCAGTGGGGCGAGAAAGTCGCGGTGCGCGAACTCACCCGAATTCCCGGCGGCGCCAGCCGCGAGACCTATCGCTTCGATGCGGAGGTCGGCGGCCAGGTCAAAGGCATGATCCTGCGCCGCGATCCCGTCGGCGGCCTGATCGACACCGACCGGCAGACCGAATTTCTGGCCTACCGGTCGTTCCACGGCATCGTCCCGGTGCCGGAGCCGCTGACGCTGGAACCCGAGGGCGGCGCGCTGGAGCGGCCGTTCTTCATCATGAGCCGGATCGACGGCGGCCAGGTGCCGTCGGTGATGAATCTCGACCCCTATGGCGAACACGCCGCCACCATCGGCCGCGAATTGTTTGCAATCCTCGGCCGCATCGCCCGCTGCGATCCGGCCACGCTGCCGATCAAGCATTGCTGCGCAGCGCCCACCCTCGTCGAATGCTGGCGCGAGGCGCTGGACTACTGGGCCAGCGTGATCGAACGCGACGAACGCCACCCGCAGCCGATCGCCCATGCCGCGATCCGCCGCCTGCGCCGCAATCCACCGAAGCCGGCGAAGAAGATCTCCGTGGTCCATGGCGATTATCGCTCCGGCAACTTCATGCACGACGGCAACGGGAAAATTCTGGCCGTGCTCGACTGGGAGATGGCGCATCTGGGTGACGCCGTCGAAGACCTCGCCTGGTGCTTCGACCCGCTGTGGAATCATTTCGACGACGCCAGGGTGGCCGGCACGATTCCGGAAGCGGAAGCGATTGCGATCTGGGAGCACGAGAGCGGCCTGCGGGTCGATCCTGCCACGCTTGCCTGGTGGAAACTGTTCAGCGCGGTCAAGGGCTGCGCGATCTGGACCACCTCGGCCAAGGAGTTCATAGCCGACGGCAGCGATCTCCTGCTCGGATTTACCGGCACCTACACCGCACGCCGGCATGATCGCATCATGGCGGACCGGCTGACGCAACTGGTTGAGGAGGGCTGGTCATGACGCCGACGGTGACCGAGTTGCTCAACGGCTGCATCCTGACGCTGATGACCTCGCCACGGCCGGAAGACACCGGCATGTTCGCGGCCGCGCGAATTCGCCTCACGGCGCTGGTCAACAGACTGGTCGCGCTGGAATGCGCCGACGGCACCGCCGTGCGGGTGTGGGAGAATGCGGCGTTGCGCGCGCTGATCGCGGAAGCCGGGCCCAGACATGGCATGCCCCCCGGAGACGCCATGAAGATCACCGACGGCGATTATTCGCTCGCTGCGCTCGATGCGGCAAACGCCCGGCTGCGCAGCCTCGTGATGCGCCTGCATGAAGCCGCCGAGCAGGCGCGGGACACCGAGATCGACCGCAAAATTCTAAAGCTCTATTGCGAGATGGCGCGGCGACGCGAACTGCATCTGGCGCCGATAAAGCCGGTGGCTTAGAAATCGTAGGATGGGTGGAGCGTAGCGATACCCATCAATTATGACTTCCGAAGATGATGGGTATCGCTTCGCTCCACCCATCCTACGCTCTACTCCGCCGCGCTTGATCGTACGACGCCTCCCGCCTCACTGCCGAACACGATCCCCTCATACCCCTTCGCTGCGACATCGTTGATCGCGGCGACGTATTTCGGCGTGCCGCCGTTATAGACGAAGTAGCGGACCTTGCCGTGTTCGTGGCCGGGCACGTTGGAATTGTAGCCGGTGAACCACGACTTGGCTTTGCGCATCAGCATGATGGCGTACATCTTGGTGACGTGGGCGGTCCAGCGCTCCTGCGCGGCGAGCGTCGGGTCGGCGGTGATGTAGCCGCGGTCCCACATGTACTGAAGCAGATCGGTGCACCAGCCGACGCCGTTCTCGATGCCGCGCGGGAAATTGGTCGAGGCCGAGCCGCTCTGCGGGCCGGTCGGCATCAAGAGGTTCGGAAACCCGTGAACCAGCATGCCGAGGAAGGTCGACGGGCCGTCGCGCCATTTGTCGAACAGTTTTTCACCGCCGACGCCGCTGATGTCGATCTGATCGAACGCGCCGGTGATGGCGTCGAAACCGGTGGAATAGACGATGATATCGAACTCGTAATCGCGCGCGCTGGTCCGCAATCCCTTTTCGGTAACCCGCTCGATCGGCGTCTCGCTGATGTCGACGAGATGAACGTTGTCGCGGTTATAGGCCTCGAAATAGCGCGTCTCCAGCGGCACCCGCTGCACACCGAAGCCATGGTCCTTTGGAATCAGCTTTTCCGCGGTCACGGGGTCCTTCACACGCTTGCAAATACGGTCGGCGATGTAAGCGGAGAATTCGGCATTGGCCGCCTCGTCGGTAAAGATCTCGCGAAAGTTGCTCAGCCAGATTCCGAAGCCGGGCTCGTCATAGAGCTTGTCCCACAGTGCCAGCCGCTCCTCCCGCGTGACCTCATGGAAGCCGCGCCGGTCCGGCTCATGCTCGAACCCGCCCGGCGTGCGCGCGCAGGCCGCGAAGATGTCGTCGTAGCGCGCGCGGATGTCGGCCATCTCCTCGTTGGTAATCGGGCTGTTGTTGAGCGGCGCGCTCCAGTTCGGACGGCGCTGGAACACGGTGAGATCGCCGACCTTGTCGGCGATTTCGCCGATCACCTGGATCGCGGTGGCGCCGGTGCCGATGATGGCGACCCTCTTGCCGGCGAGATCGACCGGCTCGTGCGGCCAGTAGAAGGTGTGGACCGAGCGTCCCTTGAAACTGTCCATGCCTTCGAGCCGTGGCGGCGTCGGCACCGACAGCAGGCCGATGGCGAGAACGACGAAGCGGCAGGTCAGTTCGCCGCCATCGCCGAGGCGCAGGCGCCACAGCTGATCCGTCTCGTCAAATCGCGCAGCTTCAACCTTGCAGTTGAACCGCATGTATTTGCGAAGATCGAACTTTTCGGCGACGTAATTCAGGTAGCGCAGATTCTCCGGCTGCGGCGAGAAGCGTTCCTTCCAGTGCCATTCCTCGAGCAATTCCTTCGAGAAGGAATAGCCGTAGGTGTAGCTTTCGGAATCGAAGCGCGCACCGGGGTAACGGTTCCAGTACCAGGTGCCGCCGAGGTCTGGCGCGGCGTCCAGCACCAGCGCATCGATACCGAGGTCGGCCAGCCGCTTGATCTGGTAGATGCCGGCGACGCCGGCGCCGATCACGATGACTTCGTGGTGGGTCTTGTTGCCCTCGGCCATGTTCCGGATCCCTGTTCTTTTCGTTGCGCTTTTGTGTTTCACTATAGCAAGAATTCGCCGCTTGCACTTGCGTCAGGATGTCGGGATCGCCCCTTGGAAATC
>JAIEPP010000659.1 GCA_019748335.1 Xanthobacteraceae bacterium | reverse complement strand
TGCTACAACGCGCTCTATCGCAAAGCGCTGTCGCTGTAACCTCCCAGCGGCGTAATTACTCCGCCGCTTCCGGCATGACTTCCTCATGCTCGTGAAGGACCACGCCCGAGAGCGGATCGAACTCACCGACCCAGGGCTTGCGCTCGAGCACCGCTCTGGTGTGCCGATAGCCGGCGTCCCAGCGCTGCATGATGCCGGACGGGCTGAAGTCGATGTCCTTGGTGTGGTCCTCGCGGGTGAGTTGCGGGGCGAGCAGCCGCACCACATGCATTCGCGTCGGGCAGCCGTAGCTGGCAAGCTCCCTCACCGCCTCGCTGTTGCGCTCGGACTCGGGCAAGCGCGCGGCGAGCTGGTTGATGACGTGACGCAGGCGATGCGCCTGCTGCTGGCGCGCAATGTGGCTGGCGATCCGGCTCGAATACTGCACGTCCTTGTGCCGGTTCAGCACTTCCGCCATCGTGGTCGGCTCCATGCCGGATGGATTCCACAGATGCACCGAGAAGATCAGCGAGTTCTTGCGCGGATTGTCGTCGAACACGGCTTCCGTCGGCGTGTTGGAGAGAATGCCGCCGTCCCAATAGAGTTCACCGTCGATACGCACGGCCGGGAATGCCGGCGGCAGCGCGCCTGAGGCCATGACGTGCTTGACGCCAATCTCGCCGTCGCGGCTGTCGAAGTAGCGCATCTCGCTTGAGCGGACATGGGCGGCGCCCACCGTCAATCTCGGCTTGCACTGATTGACGAGGTTGAAATCGACCAGCTCGGTCAGCGTTTTTTCCAGTGGCGTCGTCGAATAATATCCGGCCTGATCCGCGCCCAGCGGATAGCTGTCGCCGGCATGGGCCAACGGGTTCGGCCTGAAGAAACCAGGAATGCCGTTGGTCACGGTCGACCAATACGAAAGTTTTTCGTTGAAGCCCGGAAAGACGTCGCGAAAATTCCAGACCGGATTCTGCTCCATCCGCTTCCAGAACTCGCGCAGCCGGGACAGCCGGCTCTCCGGCGCATTGCCGGCGATCAGGCTGGCGTTGATGGCGCCGATCGAGGTGCCGATGATCCAGTCCGGCTCGATGCCGGCTTCGTCCAGCGCCTGATAGACACCAGCCTGGTAGGAGCCCAGCGCGCCGCCGCCCTGCAGCACCAGCACGATCTGTCCCGACTCGGACCCGACGGACAGCGAATTATCCTGAACCTTGGCCATGTTAGGCTCCCTCGATAGGCGTAGCGGCTTTTCCGACGTTCGCATGCTGCGCTGCTTTGTTACGTTCACGCTTCAGTGTGCGGTCCAGCCGCCATCAACCGGGAGCGCAATGCCAGTGATCGAGGCCGCGGCGCCGCCGGCCAGAAACACCGTCAGCGCGCCCAGCTCTTCGACCGACGCAAAATGCTTGTTCGGCTGTTGCGCCAACAGCACGTCATGAATGACTTTTTCGCGCGAAATCCCGTGCGCCCTGGCCTGGCTGTCGATCTGGGCCTCGACCAGCGGCGTATAGACATAGCCCGGGCAGATCGCGTTGCAGGTGATGCCGTCTTCGGCGGTCTCCAGTGCCGTGACCTTGGTCAGGCCGACGACGCCGTGCTTGGCCGCGACATAGGCGGCCTTGAAGGGAGATCCGACCAGCCCGTGCGCGGAGGCGATGTTGATGATCCGCCCGAACTTGTTCTGGCGCATCGCCGGCAAGGCCAGCCGCGTCGTGTGAAATGCCGATGACAGGTTGATCGACAGGATCGCATCCCATTTCTCGACCGGAAACTGCTCGAGCGGCGCCACGAATTGAATGCCGGCGTTGTTGACGAGCACGTCGAGCCGGCCGTGCTCGCCAAGCGTCGTCGCGATCATCTCGGCAATCGCCTCGGGCTGGGTCATATCGGCGGCGGAATAGCCGACCGCGACGCCGAATTCGGTGGCGAGTTGGTCACGGGTCCTGGCGATCTCGCTGGCCACACCAAAGCCGTTCAGCACGACGGCCGATCCGGCCGCGGCCAGTGCCCGGGCAATGCCGAACCCGATGCCACTAGTCGAACCCGTGACCAGCGAGACCTTGCCGGCCAGTGGACGTGCAGCCGCAGACCCCTGGGTTTTGAGCTGAATATTCATGGCGATACCTTTCGCGTGGCGATCGAGGCCGCTATCGGCCCCTCATCTCCACCCCAACCTGCGCCCCGGACCTTGGTTAAGGAAATGCCGTTTGGCTTCCAAAACCATAGGCTGGCGCTATGGCGGTTCTGGTGTCATCGCGGCTCGCGATCGGGTACCTTGCCGGCACGATAGATCGGGGCACGCCCATGGAGATGCATCAGGTTCGCTACTTCCTCGCCGTCGCGCGCGTGCTCAACTTCACGCGGGCCGCTGACGAGTGCAACGTCACGCAGCCGTCGCTGACACGGGCGATCAAGCAGCTCGAGGCGGAGCTCGGCGGTGACCTGTTTCGCCGCGAACGCCCCGCCGCGCAACTGACCGAACTCGGCCAGCGCATGCATCCGCTGCTCAAGCAATGCTACGAAGCGGCGACCGGCGCGCGTCAACTCGCCTCTTCCCTTCAAGAGCGGCGAAGTCGGCGCACTCCGCATCGCGCTGACGCATTCGATCGACCTTTCGTTGCTGATTCCGCATCTGGACCAGATCAAGCGGCAATTCAACCGGCTCGAATTTCGCTTTCTGCGCGGTGACGCCCACGAGGTCGGCGAATTCCTCAAGAAGGGCGAAGCCGAACTCGGCATCGCCGCCGAAATCGGCGAGGAATGGGACCGGCTCGATACCTGGCCGCTGTTCACCGAGAATTTTCAGTTCGTCGTCAGCAAACGGCATCCGCTGGCGGATCGCAACAAGCTCGACTTCGACGATCTTCGCACCGAGCAACTGCTATCGCGAAACTACTGCGAGCATGCCGAGCGGGTGAGTTCCTCGCTGCGCGAACATGGCCTCGACGTCGACCGCAGCCATGAAATATCGTCGGAGCGCGACCTGATCGAATTGCTCGAAGCCGATATCGGCATCGCCGTGGTGCCGGACACCGCGTCGATCCCGCCGACGCTCAAACGCGCCGCGGTCGAGGGGCTCGATGCGCGGCGCACCGTGCATCTCTACGGCGTCGCCGGCCGCGAACGAACCGCAGTGGCGTCCGCCGTCATGCGCATGTTGCGCGGCGCAGACTGGCAGCAATTCATCGGCAAGACCGCACGCGCTTGAAGTCGGCGCGAGAAAACGCTAGCTTTCCTCGCTGGCGCTGCGTAGCGCCGCGATCAGGTCGTCGATCGCCATGCGCTTGCGGAAATCGGGATCGACGAAGCGGGCCTTCACCAGCCCATCGCGGCCGACGACGAAGGTCGCCGGGATCGGCAGCACCCAGCCATCGTTGCCGTGAAAATTCGACATATCCTGATACGACAGCAGCCGCTGGATTTCCGTGCCCAGCCAGATCGCCAGGTTGAGCGACAGCGCATAACCGTTGTCGAGGTCGGTCAGCACCGGGAACGGTGCATTGGCGTCGGATTTGAATTTTTCAGTGAAGGCCTGCACCTCTGGCATGATGGCGACAACTTGCGCGCCCAGGGCCGCGATCCTGTCCTGAGCCTGAATGACAGCCCTCACATTAAGCCGGCAATAAGGACACCAATGGCCGCGATAGAACATCACGGCGACCGGCCCCTTGCTCAGCAGCGATTTCAGGCTGACCAGCCGGCCGGTCTCATCCGGCAACAGGAACGGCGGCATCGCCTCGCCCGGCCGCGGCGCATTCGCGCCGCCGCCATTCTCATCGATACGCGCAACCAACCGATCGACCGCATCGCTATAGGCCGGGAATATCTCCCGCCCCGCCATGGCGTACGCCTGAAGCTGTTCGCTCAGGGTGCCTTCCATGTCACGGCATTGCAGGAAAGCCTGCCTGAGGCGCTCGGCATTGGCAGGCGTCAGCGTTGTCGTCATGTCAAGCTCCTGCATTCCCCGTCATTATTTTCCGGTCCGGGCCGCCCGGCAAGGGCGGTAAGGACGTTTGAGCGCGCCTTCGCTCAGGGCCGATAGAAATTGCCGGTCGGGTCGAGCGTGCCAGACACCGAATAGAGCTGGCCGTTGTCCATGAAGAACATGGTGTTGGCTGGCACCTTGGTCGCCTTCTTCGTCATCGCGTCGTGATTCTTCGGGGTCGACGCCATCGCCATCGCGCTCATCTTGCCCGGGCCGGAATACATGTAGGCCATCCCCGGATTGAATTCCCAGGGGACTTGCGAAAAGGCGGAGGTCGCGATGGCCGCGAACGCTGCGGCGGTAATCAGGGTCTTGGTACGGGTCATCATGGCAGGTTTCCTCGAGTTCCTTGGGGCTTGATCATGGCGCCCGCCAATCGGGCGCTGGCCCATCTGAGGCCGGATCGCAGCAAGTTAGAAATGCCGTTACCCAATCGGTTCGATAGCCGCCGCGTATCGAACGACCCAATAGCCCGGCTCTATCGACTTGAGAGCCGATACGCATTTCATATCGCCGATGCAGGCGCGCATTCTGTCTTGGAAGCCATGCAGAGGGCATGCGCCAACCAGGAGATCTCCGATGACACATCGTTTACGCAATCACATCACGAATTTTTGCGCCTCGTTGCTGCTGGCCTTTTTCTTTCTTTCGGTCGCTTCCACCGCCCGCGCCGACAGCGATGACGGCATCGTCCGGGTCAAAAGCGCGGTACCGATGTCCGAGGCCATCACCCGGATCAAGGCCGATATCGCGGCCAAGGGCATCAAGTTCTTTACGGAGATCGACCAGTCGAAGCTGGCGGCCGACGCCGGCATCAAGCTGCGTCCCTCGACGCTGCTGGTATTCGGCAATCCCCCGCTCGGAACCCAGTTCATCACCTCAAATCCCAATGCCGGCCTCGACTGGCCGGTCCGCTTGCTGCTGACGCAGGATGACAACGGCGACGTCTGGGCGGTCTGGACCGATTTCGGATGGATCGCCAAGCGTCACAACATCCGGGATCGCGCCGCGCAGTTCGAGATGGCGACCAAGGTGGTCGGTTCGATCACCTCGACCATCACGACCAGGTAACACCACGGCATCAATCTGCGTAAGGCTATCGAGCTGCGCGCCTAAACGCATCGCCAACTGAGGGGGTCGTTCGATGACATCGGAACAATTCGACGTGGTCATTCTCGGCGGCGGCAATGCCGGCATCGGCGTCACCGGTCCGGTCCGGCGCGCGGGCCTGTCGGTCGCGATGATCGAGGCGGATTTGCTCGGCGGCACCTGCCCGAACCGCGGCTGTACGCCGAAGAAGGTGCTGGTTGCCGCGGGCCACGCGCTGCACGAAATCGAACGCGCTTCCATCCATCACATCACCGTCGGCAAACCCCGGCTCGACTGGGCTGCGCTGATCGACCGCGAGAAGGACATGATCAAGGACATCCCGGCCAACCTCGCCCGCTCGATGGAAAAACGCAATGTCGAGGTGATCAGGGGCCATGCCGCGTTCGCCGGCCCCAACATCATCAGCGTCGGGGACCGCCGGCTCGAAGCCAGGCACATCGTGATCGCGACGGGATCGAAACCGCGACCGCTGCCGATTCCACGCGCAGAGCTGATGATCACATCAGATGAGATGCTCAGCGAGCGCGAGCTGCCCGGCTCGGTGGTCTTCGTCGGCGGCGGCGTGATCTCGCTGGAATTCGGCCATGTCTATGCCCGCGCCGGCACGGAAGTCACGATCCTCGAAGCGCTGCCGCAACTGTTGCCGGCGATGGACGCCGATGCCGTCGCGCATTTGCAGGCCGAGAGCGAGCGGATCGGAATCCGCGTAAAACTCGCCGTCAGCGTCAAGCG
>JAIEPP010000349.1 GCA_019748335.1 Xanthobacteraceae bacterium | reverse complement strand
CTGTCGGTGACGCGCGAGATCGAGCGCGGCACCATGGAAAGCCTGCTGTCGATGCCGATCAAGCCGGTTGAGATCATGTTCGGCAAGATCGTGCCCTATGTGATGGTCGGCTTCATCCAGGCGACGCTGATCGTGGGCATCGGGGTGTTGCTGTTCGGGGTGCCGATCCTCGGCAGCGTGTTCACGCTGGCGCTGCTCTCGACGCTGTTCATCACCACCAATCTGGCGATCGGCTACACGTTTTCCACCATCGTCCAGAACCAGCTGCAGGCGATGCAGTTGTCGATGATGTTCTTCCTGCCGAGTATTCTGCTGTCCGGCTTCATGTTTCCGTTCGCGGGCATGCCCGTCTGGGCGCAGTATATCGGCGAGGGCCTGCCGCTGACGCATTACGTCCGCATCGTCCGCGCCATCATGCTGAAGGGTGCCACCATCCAGAACTTGCAGTATGACACGCTGGTACTTATTGCGTTGATGCTGGCGGCGATGACGATCGCGGTGACGCGCTTCCGTCGCACGCTCGATTGATGCAATATCCTCGCCGGAAGAGCAGGGAAAGAACGATGCTGGGGCTGTGGGGAAACAAGAACGAAGGCTCGGCGGTCTCCGCCGAATTTCAGCATGACTTGATGCGGCAGGTGATGCGGACCGAGCTGATCCGGGTCAAGGCCCTGATCGGGACCACTGCGCTGCTCACGCTCATGATTCTGGTCCTCCATACGTTCGATCCCTATGCGGTCGAACATCTCTGGCGCGGCAAACTCAAGCCGGCCGATCTCTACGCGATCCTGATCCCGTTCATCCTGTTCGAACTCTGGGTCCACATCAGCATCAGCCGGTATCTTAGGGCGGATCGGGACCTTCCGGTCTACCGGCGCTATCTCGGCGCCCTGATCGAAACCTCGATGCCGACGCTGGCATTGGCGCTGCACATCGACAGCATGGGACCGGTAGAGGCGCTCGGCTTCGTGGTGCCGCTGACCTATTTCATCTTCATCATTCTCTCTACGCTGCGGTTGGATTTCTGGCTCTCGACCTTCACCGGCTTCGTCGCGGCTGTCGAGCTGTTCTACATGGCGATGTTCTATCATCGTGCCGGCAGTGCCGATCCTGCACCCGATCTCTACTATCACACCGTGCGCAGCGTGATGATCTTGATCTGCGGTATGCTGGCGGGCGCGGTGGCGGTGCAGTTGCGCCGGCAGTTTGCCGCCAGCATCATAGCTGCGACCGCGCGGGATCGCATCACCAACCTATTCGGCCAGCACGTTTCGCCGCAGGTGGTGGAGCGGTTGATGGCGGACGGCACCGGGGCGCAGAGCGACATCCGTCGCGTTGCCGTCATGTTCGTCGATTTCCGCAGCTTTACCTCGGGCGCGCGCGACCGCTCGCCGCAGGAGGTGGTGGATCGGCTCGACGGCGCCTTCGCGGTGCTGGTCGATATCCTCGATCGTCATGGCGGCATCGTGAACAAGTTTCTCGGCGACGGATTTCTGGCGCTGTTCGGCGCACCGCTGCAGGCAGATGACGCCGCGCATCAGGCAGTCGCCGCGGCGCGTGAAATGCTCGAAGCCAACGATCGCGCCAACAAGGCGAGCAGTTGGCCGCTGCGGATCGGGATCGGCATTCACTTCGGCGAGGTGGTCGCGGGCAACATCGGTTCGTCCAGGCGCAAGGAATACACCGTGATCGGCGACACCGTGAATTTCGCCGCGCGGCTGGAAGCGCTCAACAAGGATTTCAATTCGCAATTCCTGATCTCGCAGTCCGTCCATGAAGCGCTGGGAGACACGTGCCGCGACGCGGTTTCACTCGGCGATGTCGAGGTCAGGGGTTACGACAAGCCGATGACGGTGTGGCAATTGGGATAGAACGCATCCGCGCCGCCGCAAAGTGCCCCCCGCGGCGCGGTGCCGGTTCGCTCAGAGCAATCGGCGCAATACTTTGATTGACGGATTGATTCAGGAAATGTCTCCTCCGCGGCGAACCGGAGTTTCGACATGCAGCGCCGTTACATCACCGTCGACGTCTTCACCGACCGTGCCTTTGGCGGCAATCCGCTCGGCGTGGTGCTCGATGCCGGCGAGCTGTCGACCGCGCAGATGCAGGCGATCGCCAGGGAATTCAATTATTCGGAGACGACGTTCGTGCTGCCGCCGGCCGATCCCGCGCATGATGCGCAGGTGCGCATCTTCACGGTGAACCGGGAGATTCCATTTGCCGGCCATCCCAATGTCGGCACCGCCTTCGTGCTGGCAACGCAGGCCGCGACACCGCCGGCGCGGCTGCTGTTCGAGGAGGGGGCGGGCCTTGTTCCGGTCGAGATCGTGACCGCGCAGGGCAAGGTCGTCAGCACCGAATTCACCGCGCCGCAGCCGCTGAAGCGAATGTCGCATCTCGGCGCGGAGCAGGCCGCGGCCTGCCTTTCGCTGTCAGCTGGCGATGTGAAGACCGATCGCCACGCGCCGCAGGTCATCTCGGTCGGGTTGCCGTTCCTCGTGGTCGAGCTTGCCTCGCGCGACGCGCTGCGGCGCGCGAAGCCGGATCCGGCGGCATTCGCAAAAACATTCCCGTGCGACGGCAGCGACGCGATCTATTTCTACACCCGCGATGTGCCCGCGGGCGAAAAACCCTGCGAGATTCAGGCGCGGATGTTCCACCCCGGCGCCAGCGGACTGTCGGAAGATCCCGCCACCGGCAGCGCGACCGCCGCCGCGGCGGCATTGTTCGCCGATCTGGATTCGACACGAGATGGCGAATTGAAGCTGCGCATCGGGCAAGGCGTCGATATGGGCCGGCCCAGCCTGCTGCTGACGCGCGTGCGCAAGCAAGGCGGTCAGGTGACTTCGGTCCATGTCGGCGGCGGTTGCGTGCAGATGATGGAGGGGACGTTTACGCTGAAAGGCGAGGGGTGATGTTTCCGCCGTCATTGCGAGCGAAGCGAAGCAATCCATCTTCCGACACGAAGAAAGTCTGGATTGCTTCGTCGCTGCGCTCCCTTGCGCAAACGCCTTGCGTTTGTCGCAGGCAATGACGATCGGTCATATCTGCCGTGCCGCCAGATTCTCCACCTTCACCCCGTCACGCTCCTCGATCATCTCCGCGATCCATTGCCGGTGGCAATGCGCATGGTCGCGCTCGTAGCAGAGAATGCATACCGGGCCGGACTTGTTCACCAGCGCCGACAATTCGTCGAGTTCCTCCTTCGCCTGCGCCGTCTTCAGATGCGCCGAGTAGATCTTGTGCAGCAGGCCGAACTGGCCGCTGCGCGCCGCCTCACGGCCGCTCTTCGGCGTGCCGAGGCCCCGCAGGTGCAGATAGGCAATGCCGCGCTCGTCGAGACCGGCCGCGAGTTGAGTCTTGGAAAAGCCCGGCCGCCGCGACGACGCCACCGCGCGCACGTCGACCAGCAGCTTCACGCCGGCCTGTTCGAGTTCGTCGAGCACCGCCTTGGCCGGCGTCTGCTCGTAGCCGATGGTGAAAAGGCGTTTGGTCTTGCGTGCCATGTCGAGGTCCGGACTTACGGTGTCGCCGGCAAGGCTACGGCAGGGCGCGATCGATTGCCACATCCGCGTTGCCGCCGGGTCTGGCGTATCGCATAGTCGCTGCAAAGAGCCTGTCGATGGCCGCTCACGCCGGGGGAAATACGATGAACCGATGGCGCCGCACGCTGGCGTGGACGCTGGCGCTGCTGGTCTGCAGCATTGCGGCCGGCCGTGCGCAGACCTATCCTGATCGTCCCGTGAAAATCATCGTGCCGATCGCGCCCGGCGGCAGCTACGACCTGGTCGGGCGGCATATCGCGGACGTGCTGTCGAAGCGGATGGGACAGGCCTTCGTCGTCGAGAACAAGCCCGGCGCCGGCACCGTGGTCGGCACGCAAGCCGCGAGCCAGAGCGAACCGGACGGCTACACGCTGCTGATCGGCGGGCTCTCCAACATGGCGTTCAATTCGGCGCTGTATTCGAAGCTGGGCTACGATCCGCTGAGGGATTTCGTGCCGGTCGCGCTGGTCTACAAGTTCGGTTACGTAATGGTCGGCCGCAAGGACCTGTCGCAGGCGAAGCTGCAGGACATTGTCGCAGCGGCGAAGGCCAATCCGGGTTCGATTACGGTGGCGACCGCCGGGGTCGGCACCGGCCAGCAACTGGTGGCCGCGGCGTTCATGAAGGCCGCGGGCGTCAAATTCCTGGAGGTGCCCTACAAGGGTTCGCCGCCGGCCTTCACCGATCTGCTCGCCGGCCGCATCGACCTGTTCTTCGACTCGATGGCGGCAGGGCTGCCTTACGTGCAGTCGGGGCAGGCGAGGGGAATCGCGGTGCTGTCGTCGAAACGCAGTCCGCTGGCGCCTGATGTGCCGACGATGTCGGAAGCGGGTGTGCCCGGTCTCGATGTCGACTCCTGGCTCGGCATCTTCGCGCCTGCGAAAACACCGCCGGAGGCCATCGCTAAACTGCGCCGCGAGATCCGCGCCTCGCTGCCGGAACTCAAGGAGCGCTTCGAGAAGAGCGGCGGCGAAGTCTGGGATCTGCCGGACGACAAGGTCGATGCGTTCGTCGCATCGGAATACGAGAGCTGGACCAAACTGATCCGCGAGGCCGGCATCAAACTGGACTAAAGCATGTTGAAACTAGGTTGGGTCGCGACGTCGAGCCGTTTTTCGCGTGCTATTTCTACTTTGCATGGGGTTGTTTTCGCGATTTTGTATTTGGCCCCCAGAGCACTCGGATCTGAAGATCACTTCACCCGTTCGATCAGTTCCATCGCACCCGCCGGCGCCCGCACCTTGCCCTCGTGGATGACGTAGGCGAACACGTCGCGGGGCGCCTTCTTCGGCTTCGTCGCATCGACCCGCGGCAGATCTTCGGGCTCGCCTCCCGCCGCCCAGGCCTGAAACCGCTTGGCCCAGGCGGCGAGCTGTTTCGGCGGGTAGCAGGTCTTGAGTTCGTCATTGCCCTTTTGCAGCCGCGCATAGACGAAGTCGCTGGCGACGTCGGCGATCGCCGGATACTTGCCGTGTTCGGCAAACACCACCGGTGTCTCGAATTTCCGGATCAGGGCGATGAATTCGGGCACGCAAAAGCTGTCGTTCCGCACCTCGACCACATGGCGCAGCGCGCGGCCGTCGAGCTTGCGCGGCAGCAATTCCAAAAACTTGCCGAAATCGGCGCCGTCGAATTTCTTGGTCGGCGCGAATTGCCACAGCACCGGGCCGAGCCGGTCGCCGAGTTCCAGCACGCCGGAATCGTAGAAGCGCTTCACGGAATCGCTGGCCTCCGCCAGCACGCGGCGGTTGGTCGCAAAGCGCGGACCCTTCAACGAAAACACGAAACCATCGGGCACTTCGCGCGCCCATTTGCGAAAGCTCTCCGGCTTCTGCGAACCGTAATAGGTGCCGTTGATCTCGATCGAGGTCAGCTTGGACGCGGCATAGGAAAGTTCCTTCGCCTGCGTCAGCTTCTCCGGATAAAACACCCCGCGCCAAGGCTCAAACGTCCAGCCGCCGATGCCGATATAGATGTTGCCGCTGCTTGATTTCAGGGATTTGGTCACGGAGGGGCTCGTTGCAAAAGAGGAGAAAGCTGACGGTTCGATCCTACTCAAACCGGATATGCTTGGCCAGTTGGACCGGTGGCCTGAAACGCGTGGCCGTTTCGGCGCTTGGGGCAACATGCAGGCACCGACGCCGCAGAAAAAAAGGCTCCGGAAAACCGGAGCCCTTCCTTCGATCGATCCGCCGAAGGCCATTCCGGCAG
>JAIEPP010000467.1 GCA_019748335.1 Xanthobacteraceae bacterium | reverse complement strand
CCTTGCTCAAGGAAGACGTGGATGGCCGGGTCATCTAGCGCGAAGACGCGCTTCGCGCTTCTGCCCGGCCATGACGGCAGTTTGTTTCACGCCCCATCCCGCAACTTGAACCTTTGAATCTTCCCCGTCGCGGTCTTCGGCAAACTCTCGACCACGTCGATCCAGCGCGGATATTTCCACGGCCCGATCTTCTGCTTGACGTGCTCCTTCAGCGCCTCATGCAGACCGTCGGTCCTGGTATCGGCGCGCAGCACCACAAAGGCTTTCGGCTTCAGCAGGCCTTCCGGATCGGCTTCGGGCACGACGGCGGCTTCCAGCACCGCGGGATGGGTGATCAGCGCGCTCTCGACCTCGAACGGCGAGACCCAGATGCCGGAGACCTTGAACATGTCGTCGCTGCGGCCGCAGAAGGTGTAACGGCCGTCGGTGTCGCGGATGTACTTGTCGCCGGTGCGGGTCCATTGGCCCTCAAAGGTCTGCCGGCTCTTGCTGCGCTGGTTCCAGTAGCCCTCGCCGGCCGAGGGCGCATCGACCAGCAGCTCGCCGACCTCGCCATCGGGCACATCGGCGCCGGCTTCGTTGACCAGCCGCACCTTGTAGCCTGGCACCGGGCGGCCGGACGAACCGTATTTGATGTCGCCGGGGGCGTTCGACAGAAAGATGTGCAACAGCTCGGTCGAACCGACGCCGTCGAGAATGTCGACGCCGAAACGCGACTTCCAGGCATTGCCGACCGACTCCGGCAGCGCTTCGCCGGCGGAGGTGCAGATGCGCAGGCGGTTGCCGCCGCCGGTGCTCTTCAGCGCGTCGTCGTTGAGCATCGCGGCGAACAGCGTCGGCACGCCGAAGAAGATGCTCGGGTGATACTTGTTCATCAGCGCAAACATGGTCGCCGGCGTCGGACGCTCGGCATTCAGCACCGTGGTGGCGCCGACCGACATCGGAAAGGTCAGCGCGTTGCCAAGGCCGTAGGCGAAGAACAATTTTGCCGCCGACAGCCCGACATCGTCCTCGCGAATGCCGAGCACCTGTTTGGCGTAGGTCTCCGCGGTCGCGGCGAGGTTCGAATGCAAATGCCGCACGCCCTTGGGCATGCCGGTCGAGCCCGACGAATAGAGCCAGAATGCCGGCTCATCGGGATGTGTCGCCGCGGTCTTGTACGTATCGCTCTCATCAGCGAGTTCGTCCGAGAGCTTCTTGTGGCCGTGGGCATCGTTGCCGGAAACGATGACGTGTTCGAGATCCGGCATCCGCCCGACCATGTCCTTGACCACGGGCAGCAGCGCCTCGGAAACGAACAGGACGCGCGCGCGGCAATCCGCCAGCACGTAGGCATATTGGTCAGATGTCAGCAGCGTATTGAGCGGCACCGGCACGATGCCGGCGCGGATGGCGCCCAGAAACACACACGGGAAATCCACGGTGTCGAGCATGATCATCGCTACCCGCTCTTCGCGGCGCACGCCGAGACGGCGCAGCATGTTGGCGACGCGACAGCTCTGCTTCTGCAGATCGCCGTAGGTCAGCTCCGAGACGGTATCGGTGAAAGCGAGCTTGGCGCCGCGGCCTTCCTCGACATTGCGGTCGAGCAGCCACGTCACCGCATTGTAGGAACCGGCACTGTCGGAACCGGAATTGCCACTCACGACGCTTCTCCCCAGATTTTAAGAATTATAATTCATAGAAAGCCACTACGCCGGCTTGCTGTCAATCCTCATCGGCATTATCGTTCCTAACGATATCCAGTTCGCAGGCGGAAATGACCGACAGCAGCGACCCCGAAACCGGCTTCCTCGAAGCGCTCGGCCAGCGTGTCCGCACCATGCGCGCACTGCGCGGCATGTCGCGAAAGGTGCTGGCGAAAGTGTCCGGGATTTCCGAGCGCTACATCGCGCAGCTCGAAAGCGGCAAGGGCAACGTCTCGATCGTGCTGCTGCGCCGGGTCTCGAACGCGATGGGCGCGCATCTCGAAGACCTGATCCCCTCCACCGAACCAGCGCCGGACTGGGCCGTGATCCGCGATCTCCTGCGCAAAGCCTCGCCGGCGCAGATCGCGCAGGCCAAAGACGTGCTGGCCGGCGGCGGCCATGCGGCGCAGCGGCGCTCGTCGTTCTCCGGCATCGCGCTGATCGGCCTGCGCGGCGCCGGCAAATCGACGCTCGGCAAGATGCTGGCGAAGAAAATCGGCTGGAGCTTTGTCGAGCTCAACAAGGAGATCGAGGCGCAGAACGGTTTGTCCGTCGCCGAGATCATCGCGCTCTACGGCCAGGAAGGCTTTCGCCGCATGGAGCAGGCCGCGCTGACGCAGTTGCTGGCGCGAAAAGAGCTGATGGTGCTCGCAACCGGCGGCGGCATCGTCTCCGAGCCCTTGACCTTCGACCTGATCCTGTCGTCGTTCTACACCATCTGGATCAAGGCCGATCCGGAAGAGCACATGGCCCGCGTCCGCGGCCAGGGCGACCTGCGGCCGATGGCCGACGATCGTTCGGCGATGGCGGAGCTGCGCAACATTCTGGTGAGCCGCGAACCGCTTTACGCGCGGGCGTCCGCGGTGGTCGATACCGCCGGGCTTTCGGTCGATGCGGCCGCGGCGCGGCTGAATGATGCGGTAGCGCCGGTGCTGCGCAGCGACGCGCAGGTGTTCGGACTGCGCAGCGCGGCCTCCTGATCGCGTTCGGAAACCGCCGCCGCCGTTAACCACCGCGAGAGTTTCGTGCGAGTGGTTATGGAAACGCACCCCCAAATTGCGTTAGCAGTCCCGCCTCGATCAGCCTCGCTCCGAAAGCTGAAATCTTGTTTTGTGACGCTCGGCGAAATCCTGCCCATGAGCCCCATTGAAGACGAAGACGTTCTGCTGCTGACGGCGGCCAAACCGCCGAAGGTCCGGCCACGCCGTCTTGGCGCGATGTTTCTGGCAATATTCGCCGCCCAGTACACGATCATTGCAATCTGTGTCGGCCTCTCGGTCGCGGGCACCCTGCACTATCAGGTGACGCCGCAGATCGTCGCGAAGTTCGAAGCGATTGCCGCCGCCCTCAAGCGCTGACCGCCTCCCGGTCAGATATCGGCAATCCGGCAGACATCCTCGTGAAAGACCAGATAGCGCCGCGGCGCGATCAGATGCGGCGTGTTCTCGCGCCACCATGCTGCGGCTTCGGGGCTGCTCTCACCGAGAATGCCGACCGCGGGTAGCGCTTCCACCGCATAGCCTGCGATCAGCTCGGCGCGGCCTCTGGCGACAGCGAGCCATTGGCCCCACCATGCGCGCGGCATCGTGAGCACACCGAGGCCGAGAAACCTGCTGCGGCCGGAATAGCGCGCCACCGGCAGATCGAGGCCGACCCACTGCTGGCGCACCCACAACGGCGCCTCCCCCGGCGGGGCGGCGATGATACGAATGGTCCAATCGGACTTGTTCACGAAAACTCCCACGGCAGGTGCATTTCCTTCGTGCACGCCGCGGGCAAACGCGTTCACGGCCGATCGGGAATTCTTTTCCGGCCGCAGGCCGAACCCGTGGCCAAGCGGGGCTCACACCAGCAATGATTTGACCGAGGCCGCCGCCTCACGAAGCGGCGGCAGAAAACGTTCGACCATTTCACTGGCCGAAACCCGGTCGACATGCGCGCCCATGTTGATGGCGGCCACGATGGTGCCGTCATAGCGGCGCACCGGCACCGAGATCGAACGAAACCCCGGCTCGGCTTCGCGATCGACCAGGCAATAGCCCTGCACGCGAACGCTTATGATCGTCTGCAGCAAACTCTTCCTGTCGGTCACAGTGAACGGGGTCAGCGGCGCCATGTTCGTCGCCTCCAGCTTCGCGGCGAGTTCATCGTCGGACAATCGCGACAGCAGCACGCGGCCGACCGATGTGCAGAACGCCGGCAGCCGGTAGCCGATATCGATGCCTGAGGAAAACACCCGCGTCGGGCTGGCGCGGGCGATGAAGACGGCGTCGTTGCCGTCGAGGATCGCCATCGAACTGATTTCCTGCGCCTCGCTGGAAAGCCTGTCGAGCGCCGGCTGCAACACCGACACCACATGATTGGAAGCGAGATAGGCCGACGCCAGCACCAGCACGCGCGGCGTCAGCCGAAACAGCTTGCCGTCGCTGGCGACGAAGCCGGCGCGCTCCAGCGTGAACAGAATTCGCCGCGCGGTGGCACGCGGCAGATCGGCCGCCCTGGCGAGGTCGCTCAGCGTCATCGGCTGCTGTCCGCCACCGAACAGCTCGAGCACGCGCAGGCCGCGGTCGAGGCTCTCGATGAAATCGGTCGCGCCGCGGTCGGCCTCGCCCTCGCGCTTCAGTTTTGGCATGCTCCGCCTCCAAAATCCGCTTGCCTAAAGCCGAGCCTACGTTAAAATCGCACAAAAGTTCAATAGGCGAACAAATCTAGCTCCGATCGAGAGATTCCCGCCATGATGAGCCAGGAAGCCAACGACCTGATCACCCGCACCGGGCCAAAAAACCCCTGCGGAAAACTGATGCGGATGTACTGGCAGCCGGCCGCGCTGGTCGACGAACTCTCGGGGCCGCGCGCGGTCCGGCCGGTCAAACTGCTCGGCGAGAATCTCGTGCTGTTTCGCGACGAACAAGGCCGCTACGGCCTGATCGACCGTCACTGCGCCCATCGCGGTGCGGATTTGGCCTTCGGGCGTCTGGAAAACGGCGGGCTGCGTTGCGCGTTTCATGGCTGGCTGTTCGACGTTTCCGGCCAGTGCATCGAGACGCCGGCGGAACCGAGGGACTCGAAACTGTGCCAGGGCATCAGGCAGCGCTCGTATCCCGTGGTCGAGAAGCGCGGCATCCTCTGGGCTTATCTGGGCGAAGGCGAACCACCGGCATTCCCGGAGATCGACTGCTTCGTCGCACCCGACAGCCATACGTTTGCGTTCAAGGGCCATATCAACTGCAACTGGCTGCAGGCGCTCGAAGTCGGCATTGATCCCGCGCACGCCTCGTTCCTGCATCGCTTCTTCGAGGACGAGGATACTTCCACCGCCTATGGCAAGCAGTTCCGCGGCGCCTCCGCCGGCTCCGACATGCCGATGACCAAAATCCTGCGCGAATACGACAACCCGATCATCAATGTCGAGCACACCGAATACGGCTTGCGGCTGATCGCGCTGCGCGAGATCGACGAGGAGCGCACCCATGTGCGCGTCACCAACCAGCTTTTCCCGCACGCCTTCGTGATTCCGATGAGCACGGAGATGACGATCACGCAGTGGCACGTGCCGGTCGATGACGAGAACTGTTACTGGTACGCGATCTTCACCAGTTATGCGGCGCCGGTCGACAAGAACAAGATGCGCGACCAGCGCCTCGAACTGTACGAATTGCCCGACTACACATCGCGCAAGAACAAGACCAACGATTACGGTTTCGATCCGCACGAGCAGGCGACCGCGACCTATACCGGCATGGGCAACGACATCAACGTCCACGACCAGTGGGCGGTGGAATCGATGGGGTCCATTCAGGATCGCACCAACGAGCATCTCGGTACCTCGGACAAGGCGATCGTGCAGTACCGACGCCTGCTGCGGCAGGAGATCGAAAAGGTCGCCGGCGGCGAAAAGCCGATGCTGTTCCTCGATGAAGCGCATGCGCGCAGCATCCAGGGCCCGGCGACGATGGACGGCATCGGCCCGACCCAGGGCTGGGAAATCTACTGGATGGAAGTCGACGTCAAACGCCGCCGCGGCGCGCCGTGGGCGGCCCCGGTGC
>JAIEPP010000124.1 GCA_019748335.1 Xanthobacteraceae bacterium | reverse complement strand
CGAGAAATCCTTGCAGTCGACGAAGGCTTCCGCGGACGGATGGGCGTTGAGGTAGCGCCGGCGCAGCAGCACGGCGAGGTCGCCCGAGGCCTCCTCGGCCCGGCCCGCCAGCATGATCCGCGCACCTTCCAGCGGATCGCCCGCGGCGCGCTCGTCCAGCATCAGCGACACCCTGTTGTCGGCGAGGATATTCTTGGTATGCAGCGCCAGCCGCGAGATCAGCAGGATCGGCGAGGCGTCGCTATGGCTGGCGACATTGACCAGCGAGCAATAGGGGTCGCCGCTCTCGGCCATCAGGGTGGCCAGCGCCCCCTGGCGGCTGCGCCTCAGCAGCGAGCGGGTGAGCCGGGAGGCATCGAAATCAGCGGTCAGGTGCATCATTTTAATCCAGCCATCTTATTGCAAAAAGGGCCTTTTCTCGACCAAAGGGGGTGCTATATGGGGTACAACTTATCGTCCGCGGAAGCGTTTTTGCGGAACTCGGTCACACTTCAGCCCAGCTTGCATTGCTCGTTGACCCCGTAAGAAGCCCATTTGTACGGCGCCCAGCTGGATTGCCCGCCGTTTAAGCCACTGTCTCTTTCGAAAGCAGGCTCAATGCCCACAATCGCCCTGGTCGATGACGACCGCAACATTCTTACTTCCGTCTCGATTGCGCTCGAAGCCGAAGGCTATCGCATCATGACCTACACGGATGGTGCATCGGCGCTCGATGGCTTCCGCACCTCGCCGCCGGATCTGGCGATCCTCGACATCAAGATGCCGCGCATGGACGGCATGGAGACGCTGCGGCGGCTGCGGCAGAAATCCGACCTGCCGGTGATCTTCCTGACCTCCAAGGATGAAGAGATCGACGAACTGTTCGGGCTCAAGATGGGCGCCGACGATTTCATCCGCAAGCCGTTCTCGCAGCGCCTCCTGGTCGAGCGCGTCAAGGCCGTGCTTCGCCGCGGCCAGCCCAAGGATCCGACCGCCGTACCGAAGGAGCCGGATGCGCGGGCGCTCGACCGCGGCCTGTTGCGGATGGACCCGGAACGTCACACCTGCACCTGGAAGAACGAACCGGTGACGCTGACGGTGACGGAATTTCTGATCCTGCAGGCGCTGGCGACCCGCCCCGGTGTGGTGAAGAGCCGCAATGCCCTGATGGACGCGGCCTATGACGACCAGGTCTATGTCGACGACCGCACCATCGACAGCCACATCAAGCGGCTACGCAAGAAGTTCAAGGTGGTCGACGACGATTTCGAGATGATCGAGACGCTGTACGGCGTCGGCTATCGCTTCAAGGAAGCCTGATACGAGCATGATTCGGAAAAGTGGGAACCGGTTTTCCCTCGCGACAAACGCGGAACGCGTTTGCGCGGAGATCATGCTCAGAGAAGTGTTTTGTTGCGGGATTTGTTAACTGACGCCGCCGCAGGGCTCGGATAGGATGCCCGGATAGAACACGCCAGCGGCGCGTAGCACGGGACCGATAGCGGCCCGCCACGCGGGATTTAGTCGAGACAACCGGCAGTTTTGGCCATTGCTAGATCGAACGCAGCCTAACCCAGGCCTGAACGACGAGGATGCCTCCCCGCCCCTCGATCAGGATGGCTTTGCCGACGACAAGCCGTCGGTCAAAGGCTGGCGGCGGCTGCTGGGCTGGCTGCAGCGGGCCGGGCAGTTTTTCTTCGCGCTGTCGTTCTCGAGCCTGACCCGCCGCATCGTCTCGCTCAATCTCGCCGGCCTCGTCGCGCTGGTGGCGAGCATTCTCTACCTTTCGCAGTTTCGCGCCGGCCTGATCGACGCCCGCGCGCAGAGCCTGCTGGTGCAGGCCGAGATCATCGCCGGCGCCATCGCGGCTTCGGCCACCGTCGAAACCAACACCATCACCATCGATCCGGACCGGCTGCTCGACCTCAAGCCCGGCGAGAGCTACGGCGTGCCGGACGAGTCGTCCGGGCTGGATTTCCCGATCAATCCGGAGCGGGTGGCGCCGGTGCTGCGGCGGCTGATCTCGCCGACCAAGACCCGTGCCCGCATCTATGGCGGCGACGGCGGCATGATCCTCGACAGCCGCAATCTCTATGGCCGCGGCGACGTGCTGCGTTTCGAATTGCCGCCGCCGACGCTGGAAAAACCCGGCTTCCTCGAGCGCGCCACGATCGCGACCCGCACCTGGCTCAATCGCGGCGACCTGCCGCTCTATCGCGAACTCGGGCCCGAGAACGGCAAGGGCTATCATGAAGTCGTGCAGGCGCTCGACGGCATCAAGACCAGCATGGTGCGCGTCAACGACCGCGGCGAGGTGATCGTCTCGGTCGCGGTGCCGGTGCAGCGGTTCCGCGCCGTGCATGGCGCCTTGATGCTGTCGACGCAGGGCGACGACATCGACCAGATGGTGACCGCCGAGCGGCTGGCGATCTTGAAAGTCGGCGGCGTCGCTTCCGCGGTCATGATCGTGCTGTCCTTGCTACTGGCGAGCACCATCGCCGGTCCGGTGCGGCGGCTCGCCGACGGCGCCGAAAGAGTTCGCCGCCGTATCCAGACCCGCGTCGAGATTCCGGATTTCACCCGCCGCCGCGACGAGATCGGCCACCTCTCCGGCGCGCTGCGCGACATGACCAACGCGCTGTACAGCCGGATCGAGGCGATCGAGATGTTCGCCGCCGACGTCGCCCACGAACTGAAGAACCCGCTGACCTCGCTGCGCTCCGCGGTCGAGACGCTGCCACTGGCGCGCAACGAAACCAGCCGCGCGCGGCTGCTCGAGGTGATCGAGCACGACGTCAAGCGGCTCGACCGCCTGATCTCGGATATCTCCGACGCCAGCCGCCTCGACGCCGAACTGCAGCGGCAGGACATGGCGCCGGTCGATCTGCGCCGGCTGCTGAACACGCTGACATCGGTCGCCAACGAAACCCGGCTCGGCCACGACGTCGCGGTCGAGGTTCGCTTCGAAGGCCGCGGTTCGAACGACAACTTCTCGGTGCCCGGCCATGATTCGCGGCTCGGACAGGTGGTCTCCAATCTGCTGTCCAATGCGCAGTCGTTCTCCGCCGCCGGCGGCAAGGTGCGCATCGTGTGCCGCCGCGTGCGCTCGGAAATCGAAATCATGATCGACGACGACGGACCGGGCATCGGCGAGGATGCCTTGGAGCGCATCTTCGAGCGCTTCTATACCGACCGGCCGCATCAGGGCTTCGGCCAGAACTCCGGACTGGGACTGTCGATCTCCAAGCAGATCATCGAGGCGCATGGCGGACGGATCTGGGCGGAAAATCGCCCCGGACCAGCCGACGCAGACGGTCAGCCGACGGTCGCCGGCGCCCGCTTCGTGGTTCGGCTGCCGGCACCATGACATCGGCGCCCAGCGTCCACGCCTCCGCCGTGCTGATCGGCCGTCAGGCGGTGCTGATCCGCGGCCCCTCGGGCGCCGGCAAATCGCGGCTGGCCTTCGACCTGATCCTGGCTGGACGCGCTGGACAGGTTCCGCCGGCCATTTTGGTCGGCGATGACCGTGTCCATCTCGACACAGTCGCCGGACAATTGTGGGTTCGACCGGCGCCGGAACTGGCCGGCCTGATCGAGGTCAGAGGGCTCGGAATCCGCCGTTGCGAGTTCGCTGGTGAGGCCATTGTCGGTCTCGTGGTCGATCTGGCGGCCGCGGACGCGGAGCGTCTGCCGCCGCCGCAAGCGCTCCATATCCGCCTAAATGGTGTTTCCGTACCGCGAATCCCCGTACCCGTGGGCTACCTACCCCTGCCACTGGTTGCCGCCGCGCTGACGACAACTGAGAGTTCATCTTCTGGTAACCAATTGGCCGATTGTGTGAAGGACTTTGGTAACCATATAAGCCCCACTATCGCGACCGAATAAGACCGGCGCAGGCTCCCATCTCTGCCACCAGTTTCCGGGAGAATAGCCAAGATGCCCTCTTGCGCGGGGCCTCTGGATGGTCAAAGTGGCGCGTTCGTGCGGTGCACCAAAAAGCACCCACGAGGAGTTTCCGATGATTGGTCTAGTGCTTGTGACCCATGGGCGCCTTGCCGACGAGTTCAGGGCGGCGCTCGAACATGTCATGGGTCCACAGAAACAAATTGAAGCCATCACGATTGGAGCCGAAGACGACTCCGATTTGTGTCGAAGTGACATCATCGAGGCGGTGAACCGCGTCGACAGTGGTGACGGCGTCGCTATCCTCACCGACATGTTCGGCGGCACGCCTTCGAATCTTGCCATTTCCTGCATGAGCCGTCCGAAGGTGGAAGTGCTCGCGGGCATCAATCTTCCGATGCTGGTCAAGCTCGCCAAGGTGCGCGAGGAGCGCTCGCTGCCCGACGCCATTGCCATGGCCCAGGAGGCCGGCCGCAAATACGTCACCATCGCCAGCCGCGTGCTCGCCGGCAAATGAGCGACGAGGCCGAGCCCGAAAAGGAAATCGGGCTGAGCGTGCCGGACGGCGCCGTTTCGCGCGAACTTCTCATCATCAACAAACGCGGCCTGCACGCGCGGGCCTCGGCGAAATTCGTCCAGATGGTCGAGCGCTTCAACGCCGAAGTGTTCGTGACGCGCGGCAACGAGACCGTCGGCGGCAACTCGATCATGGGGTTGATGATGCTGGCGGCGGGACCCGGCACCACCGTGAAGGTCGCAGCGGTCGGCCCCGACGCCCAGGCCGCGGTCGACGCGCTGGCCGCGCTGATCGCCGACAAGTTCAACGAAGAAGGTACGTGAGTTCGGGAGCAGTGCGCCGCGCATTCGGTGCCAAACCGTCATCCTGAGGAGCCGCGAAGCGGCGTCTCGAAGGGCGACAGCCACCGGTCGGGCCGCGCATCCTTCGAGGCTCGCTCCGCTCGCACCTCAGGATGACGGAGATACCCTCCCCGTTCTCAAAACGGATTGGTAACAATCCCGCCATCGACGCGGAGCGCGGCGCCGTTGGTGGCGCTGGAGGCTTTCGAGCAGACATAGCAGATCAGGTTGGCGACCTCTTCCGGTGTGGCGTAGCGCTGCAACAGCGAGGCCGGCCGGCGCTCGGTGAACATCCGCGAGGTGAGATCGTCGACGGTGGTGCCCGCCGCCTTGGCGCGCGCCGCCAGCCGCACCGGTGCCATCTCGACCCAGGTCGGGCCCGGCATCACCGAATTGACGGTCACGTTGCTGCCCTTGGTCATTTCGGCCGCGCCGCGGGCGATGACGAGCTGGGCGGATTTCGAGAAGCCGTAATGCACCATCTCCTTGGGGATGTAGACGCCGGACTCGCTGGAAACGAACACGACGCGGCCCCAGTCCTTGTGGTCCAGCATCCGCTTCAGGTAATGCCGCGTCAGCCGCACGCCGCTCATGACGTTGACCTCGAACATCCGCGACCAGTCGGAATCCGCGATCTCGAAAAATCCCTTCGGCTCGTAGATGCCGAGATTGTTGACGAGGATGTCGACGTCGGGGAATTGCGCCACCAGCGCGTCGCATCCAGCCGCCCCGCCGAGATCGAACGCCGCCGCATGCACCCTGGCGGACGGGGCAGCCTCCCGGACCTTCGCCATCGCCTCCGCGACGGCCGCATGCTCGCGTCCGTTGACGATGACCTCCGCGCCCATTTGCGCCAGCCCGATGACCGAAGCGAGCCCGATGCCCCGCGTCGAGCCGGTGACGAGCGCCGTCTTGCCTGTCAGGTCGAGATCCATGCGTTACCCCCGAATTGTTTTTTGCAGCTATTTGGCCGGCGGCACGA
>JAIEPP010000566.1 GCA_019748335.1 Xanthobacteraceae bacterium | reverse complement strand
GTCGGTGTGCCGACATCGAAGGCGGTCTGGCCGGGCTCGGCGAAGGCCTGCGCCGCTGATCCATCGAACGACGGCATCGGTCGCGGCGGATAGGCCGGCGAGGCGCGCCAGTCCCAGTTGCCCGGGCGCGGCGCAAAGGACGGCGCGAACGAGGGACGGAACGCCGACAGCGCCGAGCCGTCGGTGTTGGCGGCGGTGCGCTTGCCCTCGCGGGCGAGGCCGTCCTTTAGCGCATGCACGATGAGTGCGCGAACGAGGCCAGCGTTACGAAAGCGCACTTCGGTCTTGGCCGGATGCACGTTGGCATCGACCTCCTGCGGGTCCGTCGTGACGAACAGCGCCACAACAGGATGCCGGTCGCGCGGCAGGTAGTCGGAGTAAGCCGCGCGCACCGCGCCGATGATCAGCTTGTCGCGCACCGGGCGGCCGTTGACGAACAGATACTGCCCCAGCGCATTGGCGCGGGTCAGCGATGGGGCGGCGGCAAAGCCTTCGATCACAACCCCTTCGCGCTCGGCACGCACTTCGATGGCGCTGCCGCGAAAATCAGCCCCCAGGATATCGCCGAGCCGCGTCAGCCGGCCTGCCGCGCCCGGCAAAGCCGCGGCCCACGTCACCGGCGCGCGTTCCTCGCCCGCCAATGTAAACGCGATATCAGGCCGCGCCATCGCCAGCCGCCGCACCACCTCGCGGATCGCCTCGGCCTCGGTGCGGTCGGTCTTGAGGAATTTCAGCCGCGCCGGTGTGGCGTAAAAGAGATCGCTGACCTCGACGCGGGTGCCCTGGCTCAGCGCCGCCGGCATGATCGCCGACTTCTCGCCGCCTTCGACCGACAGCGACCAGGCGTGCGGCTCGCTGGCATGGCGGGTGGTGATGCCGAGCTTGGCGACCGCGCCGATCGAGGGTAGCGCCTCGCCGCGAAACCCGAGCGTGCGGATTTGCAGCAGGTCCTCGTCGTCGAGTTTCGACGTCGCATGGCGGTCGACGGCGAGCGCGAGGTCGCCGTGGGTCATGCCGCCGCCGTCGTCGGTGATGCCGATCCGCCGCCTTCCGCCGCCGTCGGTGAAGATGTCGACCCGGCTGGCACCGGCATCGATGGCGTTTTCAACGAGCTCCTTCACCACGCTCGCGGGGCGTTCGACCACCTCACCGGCGGCGATGCGGTTGACGACCTGTTCGGGGAGCTGGCGGACGGGCATGGGCTGTTGGTAGCCGATTTGGGGCCGAGGCGGGACTCAAACCGGCCGGTTTTCCCGGGTGAATCCGAGACAAAATATAGTCGGCGGCGGGCGAACCGAAAGCCCGGCCGGACGGCTCTATGGGGCGAGGACATCAAGGTTCTCTCGCCGAACCAAAGGGAGCTATCATGTTTTATCGCAAGAACTTGCCGGGCTGGGAGCGGGCGATGCGGGGGATCGGGGGCGCCATGATGATCGGATACGGGCTCGCCGGGATGCCGGGAACCATGGCCGGCTATCTGATCGCGGGGACCGGTGCGGTCGCGATCGCCACCGGGTTTCTCGGCTTCTGCCCGATGTGCGCCATGGTCGGCCGCAAGTCGCCGTCACCATGACCGCCCTGGCTCACGGAGGCCGCTGCGATCCCGCCTTGATCGCGGCCGCGCGCGGCGGCGACGCCGATGCGCTGGTGTCGCTGATCGCGGCGGCCCAACCCGATATCCGGCGTTATGCCGCGCGCAATTGCCGTGCGGCCGACATCGACGACGCGGTTCAGGAAACGCTGCTGCTGCTGTACCGGCGGGTCGGAACCTTGCGGGCGGTGACGTCGTTTTCGGCGTGGCTGTTTTCGGTCGCACGGCGCGCCTGCTATCGCCTGCTGCGCCGGTCGTTGGGATGGGCCGAGACGCCGGCCGAGGATGCGGAGGCACGCCTGGTGCATCTTCCGGCCGACGACATTCGCCTCGATCTGTCCCGCGCGATCCAGTCGCTTCCCCAGCATTATCGCGAGGTAATCCTGCTGCGGGATATCGAGGAATTCTCGATCGACGAGATCGCAGGCGTCCTCGGCCTGACGCGCGAAAGCGTCAAGGCGCGCATTCACCGCGCGCGGCTCATGATCCGGGAATATCTGGTTCGCGAGTAGTGCAGCCCGGGGTCCGGACACAAAATCGCGAAAACAACCCCATACACAGTAGAAAGTGCCCCGGCTGGCTTTTTGTTTTGACGCGTTTTCTTGACGTGAACCGGTACCCGCTTCACTTGAAAACGCTCAATCGTCGAACCGCTTGGTGCCGCGCCCGGCCTTGACGTCGCTGCGGCGCTTCTTGCCTTCGAGCCGGCGCTGCTTCGAGCCGAAAGTCGGCTTGGTGGCGCGCCGCGGGATCGGCCGCACCATCGCCTCGCGCAGGAGTTCGAGCAGGCGGTCGATGGCATCGGCGCGGTTGCGCTCCTGGGTGCGGAAGCGCTGGGCGTGGATCACGATGACGCCGTCCTTGGTCATGCGCTGGCCGGCCAGACGATTGAGCCGCAGCGCGGCGTCCTCCGGCAGCGTGACCTTGCGGGTGTCGAAGCGCAGCTGCGCCGCCGTCGAGAGCTTGTTGACGTTCTGCCCGCCCGGACCGGAGGCGCGGACGAAGTCGATCACGATGTCGTTCTCGTCGATGGTAAGGTCGCGGGATATCCGCAGCATGGCTTCACCGGGAAAGTGAGAATCGGCGAGCGCAGGATAGCGGTTTTGCGTGGCGCGTGCTTCGCCGCGAGGTCCCTAATTCGCCTTCGGCACCGCGGCGGCGGGCTGGGCGGCGGCCTGGGGGGCGCGGCCGACGATCACGGTCAGCAGGCCCTGTCCCCACAGCTGTTTCGCGGCTTTTTTGGCGTCGTCGAGCGTCACGGCGTCGACGATGGCGTTGCGCTTCTCGATGTAGTCGATCGGCAGCTTGTCGAGCTGGTATTGCAGCATTCCCGACGCGAGCTTCGAGGAGGTGTCGAGCGCCAGCATCTGCGAGCCCTTGAGGTACGACTTGGCCTCGTCCAGTTCCTTCTGGGTCGGGCCGTCTTCGGCCATGCGGCGGATTTCCTTTTCGATCGCATCGACGGTTTCGCCGGCGCGGTCGGCGCGGGTGCCGGTATTGCCGGCGAACAGCGCCGAGTGATCCATCCAGAGCAGGGCGTCGTAGACCGAATAGGCAAGGCCGCGCTTTTCGCGCACTTCCTTGTAGAGCCGCGACGACGATCCGCCGCCGAGGATGTGGTTGACGACATAGGCCGCCATGAAATTCGGATCGTGGCGGCGGATGCCGGGACCGCCGAACGTCACCACGGTCTGCGGCACGTCGAGCGGGATGAAGGCGCGCTGCGGCGGTTTGGCGGCCTGCACGTCCGATATCGGCGTCAGCTTGGATTTGGCCGGCAAGCCGCCGAAGGTCTTATCCAGGAGCTTGCCGAGCGTGTCGGCATCGACATCGCCGACGACGGCGATCCGCAACGTATCTTTCGCGATCACGCGACCGACATAGTTCTTCATATCGGCGACATCGATCGTCGCCACGCTGTCCAGCGTGCCAGTGGCCTGCCGGCTATAGGGATGGTCGCCGAAAGCGATTTCGAGAAACTTGCGGCTGGCCAGCGCGCTCGGGCTCGAGGTGTCGCGTCGCAGCCCGGAAATCACCTGGCCGCGAATGCGCTCGACGTCGGTCGGGTCGAAATGCGGCGAGGTCAGCGCCAGCTGCAGCAGGTCGAAGGCTTCGTCCTTGTTGTCTTTCAGCATCCGCAGCGAACCGCGGAAATAATCCCGTGCCGACGAGAAGCTCAATTCGATGGCGCGGCGGTCGAGACGCTCGTGATAGGTCTTGGAATCGAGATCGCCGGAACCTTCATCGAGCAGGCTCGCGACCATGTTGCCGACGCCGGACTTGCCGGCCGGGTCCTGCGCGGCGCCGCCGGAGAAGGCATATTCCATCGCGATCAGGGGCACGGTGGCGTCCTGGACGAACCAGGCTTCGATGCCACCGGGCGAGATCAGCCGCTGGATTTTCGCGGCCGCCTGCGACGGGGTCGACGCCAGCGCGGTCAGCGCGACGCAGGCTGAGAGCAGCAGTCCGAAGCGCGGTGCGCCAATCCAAAAACGGGTCACGAGCGCTTCTCCTCGCGCTTCGGCGCGGCGGTATCCTTGATCAGATAGCCGGTCACCGAACGCTTCTTGTCGAGCCATTTTTGGGCGGCGTCACGGACCTGTTCGGCGGTGACGGCGCGGATGCGATCCGGCCAGCTTCTGAGGTCGTCGATCGAGAGCCCCGTGGTCAAGGCGCCGCCGTACCAGCGGGCCAGCGTCGCCTGGCTGTCCTGGGCGTAGATCGCTTCGGCAATCAGCTGGGTCTTGACCCGTTCGAGATCCTCGGCGCGGGCGGGGTTCCGGATCACATCCGCGATCACGCCGTCGATTGCCTGCTCGATCTGCGCGAATTCGACGCCGGACTTCGGCGAGACCGAGATCGAGAACTGCGACGGATCGAGCGAGGTGCCCTGGTAACCGGCGCCGGCACTGATCGCGAGCGGTTGATCGATCACCAGTGCGCGATAGAGGTAGGAATTGGAGCCGCCGCCCATCAGTTGCGCCAGCACGTCGAGCGCCGGGCCTTCGCCGGCAGCGGCGGTCGTCGACGACGGAACGAGGTAATAGCGCCGCAAACCGGGCTGTTCGACGCGCGGATCCGACAGCGTCACGGTGCGGGGGGCTGCGGGCGCAGGTTCCTGCGGACGGACGCGCTGCGCGGCAATCGCCGGCTGGGCGGGAATGGCGCCATAAGCGTGCTCCACCATCGGGCGGATATCCCTGGCGTCGACGTCGCCCGCGATCACCAGGATGGCATTGTTGGGCGCGTAGAAGCGCTTGTAGAACGCCAGCGCATCCTCCCGGTCGAGCTTCTCGATCTCCTGGTGCCAGCCGATCACCGGGCGGCCGTAAGGGTGATTGAGATACAATGCCGCCATCATCTGCTCGGCCAGCCGCGCCTCCGGATTGTTGGCGACCCGCATGTTGTATTCCTCGAGCACGACGTCGCGCTCGGGAAGCACGTTCTCGTCCTTGAGGACGAGGCCGGTCATGCGGTCGGCTTCGAATTCCATCATGGTGGCGAGTTGCTCGCGCGGCACGCGCTGGAAATAGCCGGTGTAGTCGACCGAGGTGAAGGCGTTTTCGTTGCCGCCGATCCGCAGCACGGTCTGGGAGAATTCACCGGCCGGATGCTTAGCGGTGCCCTTGAACATCAGATGTTCGAGAAAATGCGCCAGCCCCGATTTTCCCGGGGTCTCGTCGGCGGAGCCGACCTTGTACCAGACCATCTGGGTCACGACGGGGGTGCGGTGATCGGGGATCACGACGACCTGCAGGCCGTTGGGAAGCGTGAAGCTGGCGGGACGTTCCGACGTTACCGTGGTCTGGGCGAAGGCGGGGCCTCCGGAAAAGGCCAAAGTAGAGACAAAGGCTGCGGCAACCAGCGAAACGGCAAAGCGGTGCGAAGGCATCATGACCTATCTGGCGCGGCAAAAGCAGTCACCGGTCTTGCGACCGGAATTCGCGCAGTTATTGGAAGCAAACCCGAACCCAATGGTCCGGGATCGAACTGCGGCACCGTACACTGCGGCCTGCGCCGGGATTCGTCACGAAGGCGAGAGATCGGCTTAACTATTCGCCATACTTGCCGGCGGACGGGTTGTATTCCTTGTTGAGCGATTCCTTCGGCCCGGTGCCATAGGCAA
>JAIEPP010000292.1 GCA_019748335.1 Xanthobacteraceae bacterium | reverse complement strand
AGCAGCACGGCGTCGGCGGCGGGATTGCCGGCATCGTCCAGCAGGCTGTTGTGCGGCAGCTTGAGCCGGGAAAAGCTGCGGACGGTCCCGAGAATCTCGAGGTCGGCTTCGATCCGCATTGTCGGATAAGGGTGCAGAAAGTTGAACCGGCTCTGATGGTGGATGCCATAAAACAGGTCCATACACGCTGACAGAGCGGTGGATTTACCAGCCTCATTGGGTCCGTAGACGATGTGCAGATCGGGCGCGCCGACCGGGCGCTCTCCGAAATCGATGACCGCATCGGTGAACTTGCCGTAGCGTCGAAGCCCGAGCTTTCGAAAGCGCATCAGCGCACCTCCTGCGAGCTGCCTGCGGCGAGACGCGCCAGCACCTCCTCCGATCCCTCGCTGGCGAGTCGGCCGACGAGCAGGTCCAGGCCGGTGTCGTCCGGAGCCAGGCTGCGTCGACATTCTGGAGGCAACTGCGCGAGGAGGTCGCTGACGATACCGTCCGCTTCGGATCGGAAGGCCTCGGAGCCCACGATTTCGTCGTTCATCGTCCTTCGCAGCGTTTCGACGGGGTCAGCGCTGTCCGCCGAACCGACCGCCGGGCGTCGGCAGTCGGTATCGATCTTCTCGATCCACACGTTGCCTATCGCTTCCGCCCGGGCCTCGGCTTCGGCGCGCAGGAGATCGGCATCGCGCCGGATGGTCCAAGCTAGGGACGTTGTTCCGGAAACGGAAAGTCGCGCGACGAGGTGATCGGATGCCGATCTGTCGGCCGCGTCTCCGAGCGCCTTCTCGAGCCGAGCGGCCAGGTCGGACCACGACGCCGCCCCAGAGGCGTCGACGGCGACGCGTTCGAATTGCGCCAGCCCAACGACGCGCTCCTCGAGGGTGACGGACCCGTCGTCCAATACACTGGCTAACGTCACCGATTTGGAACCCTGCTCGCCGACGTCGCGCCCTTGCGGAATCCCCGGCATCACGACGGTGCAGGGGCCCTCGGTCGTCGAGCGCTTGTGGATGTGCCCCAGCGCCCAGTACCGGAAGCCCGAGGCGAGGAGGTCGGCCGTGCTGCACGGCGCGTAGACGTCGTGAGGCGGCGAACCGTCCAGACTGGTGTGCATGAGTCCTATGTTGATGGCGCCGACGACGGGCGGCCGGTACTTGGCGAGAAGGCTTTCCGGGGCCTGCGGCCTGGCGAAGCTGAGTCCATGGATCGCGATGGGTGTCTCTCCGCGATCCCGCGGGATCTCGACGGCGTCGGCCCGGCCGCCGAACAAATGGACGTTTCCGGGAAGGACGAGTTCCTTCGTTATCTTGGACAGAGCGTCGTGGTTGCCCCGGACGATGAAGACCTTGATGCCTGCGGCATTTAGGCGGCGGAGTTGCTCGGCGAGAAAGCGCGCAGTCTTCATCGAAGTCTGCTCGCCGTCGTAGAGGTCGCCGGCGAGCAGGAGTGCGTTCACCTGCTCGTCGAGGCACAAGTCGACGATACGCGAGAAAACCTGTCGGCTGGCGTTGCCGACGAATTCCGCCAGTCGCGGATCGCGCAGCGCGAGCGAGCGCAACGGCGAATCGAGATGGACGTCGGCTGAATGCACGAAACGGTAGGCGCCCATATTTACAACTCACTCCGGTCGAATCAGCGAAGTCTACCGCGTCGCGCAAATCGTTATTGGATTGTCAGAGACAACCGGAGGTCGCCGCCCTCGATATCCCCAGCGCTTTGTCGCGACCGCATTCATTCGAACACCGGCCAGCAGCCGTCTTCCTCGAGCCGGCCCGTCCGCTGCGTGCAGGTGTCATCGAGCAGCCGCTGACCGACGGACTTCCAGAACGCTGCCGGCCCGGAAAGGCGGACCGCATCGGCCTTCCGGATCTCGACCGTGCGGCCGCAGCGGCGACAGCCGATCCTCAGGATGTGATGGGAAATTTCGAACAGCCGCAGCGTCCGGGCCGGCGGACCCGGCGGTTCCGGACAGGCGTCGGCAAGGGGATCCCGCAGGACCGCATCCCAATATTCGGGGGACAGGGCATCGCCCGGGCCCGGAGTCGGTAGCCTGCGCGGCTCTCTGCCGACGCCAGCGGCAAGCTTCTCCATCTGCTTCGGGCTCGGCATTCGCCAACTTGCAGGTTGATTCATTCCGCAAATAGAACATATCAAGAACATTGAGTCGAGTCCGCCGATGGTCGGAAACTGAAAAATGATCCCGGACGCTCCTGGATTCCGGACGACCGCGGCGTCAGGTCCGTCCTTCGGCTTCGCCGCGCTGCGGAGCAGAGACCAGGCCGGATCACGAGCCCCTCACAGACCCGCAGCAAGCACGTCGAAGATTTCACCCCTGCTTTTCATCAATGCGATCTCAATGCCCGCCGTGGCGCAGCGCGGGGCCAGGCGGGTAGCCAGTCTTAACGTCGAGTCGGTGTATGGCACCGCGGCGACCTGGCGGCCCCGCGACGGCACCGTCATCAGCATGCCGACCGTTTCGCAAGCGCCGATGGACGTAGGGCTCGCTGCACCCGTTGCTTCCTTGGTGACACCAAGCGAGCAGACTATCGAACTTCATCAAGACTGAGTCAGAGCCAAATTTGAACGCCGATTGACGGCCAGGCGCATGCCCCCAATCGCCGCGGCCGTTGCGATGATCATCTCCCTCTGTTAGTCCGGGTTGAAGAGTGCCGGGGTGCTCGGGCACCAATTGAGGGCCATGATCGGTTTGCGCAGCACTTCCTCTCGTTACGGCGCCGCCGCCCAGGCCTTCCATTGGCTGACCGTGCTGCTGGTTCTCTCCGCCTACGTGCTGAGCAAAGGTGACCAGGATTCGCTCTATTCCGCCGCCGCGGACGGGCTCCGCAGGTTTCATGAGGCGCTCGGGGTGCTCGTCTTCATAGTCGTCGTGCTTCAACTGCTATGGCGGCTGATCGACAGCACGCCCGCGAGGCAGCCGATGCCGCCGCGATGGATGGCTGCAGCCGCGACGCTCGTCCACTTCGCGCTCTATGCGCTCCTCATCGCGATTCCGACCACGGCAGTGCTCGGCACCTGGCTTGTGGGGATTCCCGTCACCCTTCCTGGATTCGACATCGCCCCCCCGATCGCGAAGGCGCGTGGACTGGGCCAGTCGATCATGAAAATACACACCACCCTCGGCGACGCACTCCTCTGGGTTGCAGGCGTGCATGCCGCCGCGGCGCTCTTTCACCACTTCTATCTGCGCGACGAGATCTTTCAGTCGATGGCTTCCAGGCGGATGAATGATCAGTCCTAGCCACTGCGGCGACGCTGTCCGGCGACGCGCTTCGGCACTTCCGTCGGAAATCTAGATGATGAAATCTATCTTTCACGACAATGCATGTTACAAAAGTTAGGACGGACGATCATTAACCGGACGCGCCAGCGATCAAGCGATCGGCAAAATTCGATCCCCTACATGCACCTCACCTCCTTCAAGAACGAGTGCGGTCAGACCTCCGCGGCCGCGAACCGCGTTGTAGCCACCAGATCCGAACTCCTCTTCCAGACGACTGCACGGTGCGCAGTCACCCGTACCTTCCAGAAGAACCCTGCCGACTCGAAATCGTCGACCTTTCAAGGCGACAAGGTTTATGCCACTTGTGACGAGATTTCGACGTAATCGCTCCGGTGCCACCTCAGCTTCACCCAGAAACGAAGCAATCGCGACTAGGTCTTCGGCGGCGATGAGCGTGACCTGACGCCGGCCGTCCGGGCTGGCGTAGTGATCGCCCTCGATCCCACGCCCGGCAATAAACAGCGCGGATGAAATCGGCCGCACTGCCTCGCGTCGGCCTGGCCTCACGCCGATCCAAACAAGTTCTCCGTTGCGCACGGTTGCATGCGTGAGGCGGCCAAGAAGGCTGTCAGGCGAGATGGCCATCAATAGTCATCCTTTAAAGGCTTCTGCGAGGTTGGCTGCACCTCCGTCATGAATGATACATGCTCAAGCTTGTGCCAAGTCATGCATAGATGCCTTCAGGTCCGCAGCAAATTCGAATCTCCGGTCAACGCCGCCCGTTCCGACCAACCCCGCAAGGATAAGTTTGGATCCAAAGCCGCGGCGGGCCGGATTGCGACCGTCAAGGCGGCTACCCGCCGGCATGACTATCGAAACTATGTCACCCGGCTATTGGATATGGCCGAAATCAGCCTTCATAGATGTCGCGGAACATGAGCTCTCATGTTGTTTCGGGACACGGACTTGAACGAAGAGCGAACCGTGTTGCTTAGCCGTGGCATTTGGCTTCTGAAGAAGATCTTAAAAATCGCGTTCAGTTCCGGTGACTTTTCGTCCGAGCTCCATTTACGTATCAATGCAAGGAGTTTGAGATGGGCATGATCGGGCGACGGGCGCCAGAGCTGCGGGTGCGGCGATGGATTGGCGGGAATGGCGAGGCGCTCGACACGCCGTTGAAGCTCTCGGATCTCGGTACGCGCGTGAAGATCCTGTTCGCGTTTCAGCACTGGTGTTCGGGTTGTCATTCACACGGCTTTCCCACATTGCAGCGGTTTTACAGCATCCTGGCCCCAATGGGGATTGGCTTCGCTGCGATACAGACGGTTTTCGAAGGAGCCGATGAAAACACGATCGAGAAGCTGAATTTGAACCAGAGAAAATACGGGCTTTCCATCGCCTTCGGCCACGACGTGCCTCCGACAGGCGCCGCGTATCCGTCATTCATGGAGGACTATCAAACCCGCGGCACGCCCTGGTTCACCGTTATCAATGCGGATAACCGAATAGTGTTTTCCGATTTCCACCTTGATGCAGACTGGCTTGCGAGCGAGCTGAAGCGGGCATGATTTGCGTCCTGATAGCTCATCCGAGCGACACGCAGCTGGAGACACTGATGAAAGCCGTTGGCTACAAGGTTCCGGGACCCATCGCCGAGGATGCCGCGCTGGTCGACATCGATCTGCCTCGGCCTGTCGCTGCAGGATGCGATATCCTGGTTGAGGTGAAGGCCGTCTCGGTCAACCCGGTCGACTACAAGATCCGCAACGGCACGCCGCCGGCCAATGGCGATTGGAAGGTGCTGGGATGGGATGCCGCCGGGATCGTGCGCGAGATCGGCCCCGACGTGACGCAGTTCGAGTCAGGCGACGAGGTCTATTATGCCGGATCGATCACACGGCCCGGCACCAATGCGCAGTTCCATCTCGTCGACGCCCGGATCGTCGGTCGCAAACCCGCGTCGCTCGACTGGGCGGAAGCGGCGGCGCTGCCGCTGACGGCGTTGACGGCCTGGGAGGCGATGTTCGACCGCCTGGACGTGGCGAAGCCCGTCCCCGGTGCGGCGCCGGCGATCCTCATCATCGGTGGCGCGGGCGGGGTCGGGTCGATCGCCATCCAGATCGCGCGACAGCGCACGGACCTTACCGTCATCGCCACCGCCTCTCGACCGGAAACCCAGGAGTGGGTGAGGGGGCTCGGCGCTCACCACGTTATCGACCATTCTCGACCGCTCGCGGCACAGATCGCCGAGCTCGGCATCGGCGCTCCCGCTTTCGTCTTTTCGACAACGCATACCGAGCAGCATGTCGCCGACATCGCCGAACTGATCGCCCCGCAAGGACGGTTCGGGCTGATCGATGATCCCAAGGTATTCGATATCATGCTGTTCAAGCGCAAGGCAGTGTCGATCCACCACGAGCTGATGTTCACACGGTCGATCTACGGCACGCCCGACATGAATGAGCAGGGCAAGATCCT
>JAIEPP010000172.1 GCA_019748335.1 Xanthobacteraceae bacterium | reverse complement strand
ATTCTCGATACGCGCCTGCGCTCGCTGCGCAAGCTGGAGGAGATGCAGCTCAAGACGGAGTTCGACGGGCTGTCGGCGGAGAAAGCGACCATTGAGGCGCTCCTCGCCAGCGAGGCGACGCAGTGGAAGACCGTCGCCTGGGAGATCCGTGAGGTGCGCAAGGCCTTTGGCCCGGATACGAAGATCGGCAAGCGCCGCACGCTATTCGGCCAGGCGGTCGAGATCGGCGATTTCGACATGACCGCCGCCATGGTCGAGCGGGAGCCGATCACGGTCGTCGTCTCGAGCAAAGGCTGGATCAGGGCGCTCAAGGGCCATGTCGGCGACCTCGCCTCCGTCCAGTTCAAGGGTGATGACACGCTGAAACTGTCCTTCCCCTCCGAGACGACGCAAAAATTGTTCGTGCTCGCTTCGAACGGCAAGGTGTTCACGATCGATGCATCACGCCTGCCAGGGGGACGCGGCTTCGGCGATCCGATCCGCCTCCTCGCCGACATCGACGAGGGCGCCGAGATCGTCAGCGTGTTCCAATACCAGCCAAAAACCAGACTGCTGATGGTATCGTCCGATGGGCGCGGTTTCGTCACGTCGAGCGATGATCTCGTGGCCAACACCAAGAAGGGCAAGCAGGTCCTGAATGTCGATGAGGGCGTCAAGGCGGTGTTCGCGACGCCGGCCGCCGCCGATGCCGACAGCGTCGCCATCCTCGGCGAGAACCGTAAGCTCCTTGTCTTCCCGCTGGCGGACATCCCGGAAATGGGCCGGGGCAAGGGCGTGCGGCTGCAAAAATACAAGGATGGCGGCGTGGCCGACATCAAGACCTTCGCGCTCTCAGGCGGCCTTACCTGGCAGGATGCTGCCGGCCGCACCTACACGGTCAACCAGCTTGAACTGAAGGACTGGATGGGCGCGCGCGCCGAGGCCGGCCGCCTGCCGCCCAAGGGGTTCCCGAAGAGGAATTCCTTCAGGGGGTAGGCTTGGTTGTCATCCTGGTCATGATAGTGCGCGAGGCTTTTAGGCTATAGCTCTTTAGATAAGGGCTTATAGTCTGCCACTAATAATAGTGAATTTACTGCTAACGGGGGACACTAAATGTTGATTCAAAATTACGGTTTGTTTTGGCGGCGACAAAATGTCTTTTGGGGAAGGCCAGGAAAAGCAGGACATCTACAAGGGCACCCAGCTGGATCGGCTTTCGTAGTTGTTGATTTTCGAAATCAGCAAGGCGTTTATTGCCTTTACGACGATAATTTTAAAATGATTTATGTTGGGCAAGCAGGTGCCAATGATAAACAGCGGTTGTTCGATCGCCTAAAGCAACACTGTAATGACTCTTTAGCTGATCGATGGACCAGGTTTTCTTGGTTTGGTATTAGGTGGGTGACAAAAGCTAATCTTTTGGCGGCGGAAGCACAAAATACTAACACTACAGCAGGTGCTGTATTGAACCACATTGAAGCTATACTGATTAGTGCTGCAGAGCCGCCGAATAATTTGCAATCTGGTCGTTTCGGAGAAGATGTAATCCAGTATTTACAATGGCGGGATGCAGAGCAGTTGGGTCCGACAGTTGAAGATATGATTAAAGACATTTGGAAAACGCGCATACCTGAATAGTGAGACAATGAATTTACTGATGTGCTACTAATTGGCGCTCGCCGTCACGTTGATCTTGGACAGCACATCCTGCGGGCTCTTCGCGCCGGACAAATCCTGAATCTTCACGGGCGCGCCCTTAGCCGTTGCAGCGATTGTCAGGCTCTTGGGCGAGGCGATGAACTTCGAAACGGCATCACCGATCGTCTTGCCGGCCGGGTCTCCGCCGAGGATTGCCGGCAGCATCGCCGTGGCGATGGCGCTCCACTCGGCCTTCATCGCTTCGGGCGCCTTGCCCTGCTGCTTTGCGAGGACACTGACCGCTTTTTCGAACATGCCGCTGTTGACGAAGGAAAGCTGTGCGCTCGCGAGCGTCGCATTGAGGAAAGCCTGCTGGTCCGCAGTCTGCGGCGAGCCGGTCTTTGGCTTTACATAATTGCCGATTTCGGCTTTCAGGCCGAGCGAGCCGAGATCAACGCCGGAGAAGGTGACGTTCTCGACGCTGAGCTTCTTGCCCGCCTCATCGTAGCTCCCGACGATCTTCAGGCCAAGATCGAGCTTGTCATAGCCATATTCGTTGATGCTTGCAGCTTCGCTCGAGCCTTTGACCGGCTCGAACACGAAATTGCGGAATTCGAAGGTGGCGCGCAGCTTGGGGAGCGCGCTCTTGTCGTTGGTCCCTTCGACGGCGGCGATGCGGAACCGGTTGAGGTTGCCGCCTGGCGCCGTCGCTGCGACGCCATCCGCCGGGACGGCGACATCGACGTTCGAAATCAGCATGTGGTCCACAGCCTGGCTGGCCGCGTTCGGGTCGGGCTTCGACTTGTCCTTGGCCGCGTCGAGCAGCTTGGTGAGATCGGCGTTGTCCATCACCATCTGGCCGACCCTGACCGAAGTCGCGCCGCCCGGGTCCGCCTTCGACCCGTCAAATCCGGCGATCGAAATCTTCGCGACCTTGCCTTCATTGAGATTGGTCGCGACGAAATCGCGGAGCGTGCCCTTGAAGCCATCCTTGTCGGTGATCAGGATTTCCGGAATGCTGAATTTGGACGCCTTCAGCTTGCGCACGATCGCAGCGGCTTCCTCGGGCTTCGTCTCCGTCATGAACAGTTTGGCGATCTCGGATTTGTCGAGATTGCTGTCTGTGACATCGACGCGCTTGATGGCGAAGGTGCTGCCCTTGTCGCTGAGGTTGAGGTTTTCAAGTGTCACATCAGCTGCATGAGCGACCGCTGAACCAAGGATCAGCGTAGCCGAAAACGCGGCCGGCAAAAGCGCAGGCATCGTCGACAGGATCGAACTCAAAAGGATTGCGCGGACTTGTCTGGAGCGGACTTGCCTGGAGCGGTTCAGCACGGACATCGGCCTGTCTTTCTGGAGAGAAAAAACCATAACGAAAGCGCAAACGCGCATGATCGATCACTATTGGCCGTTCTTAGCGAGAAAAACCAACTTTTGAAACTTTAATTCCAGCGCGCCTATCTTGTTGGTTAGCGCTCCGAACTGGTCAGGCAAGGCTGGACGCCTTCTTTCCCAGCGCTGCCTGGGCTGCGGCGAGCCGTGCGATCGGCACGCGGTATGGCGAGCAGGAGACGTAGTCGAGTCCGCTCGTCTCGCAGAAAACGATCGAGGCGGGATCGCCGCCATGCTCGCCGCAAATGCCGAGCTTGATGTCGGGCCTCGTCTTCCTGCCGCGCTCGACGGCGAGCTTCACGAGTTCGCCGACGCCGTCCTGGTCGAGCGTCACGAAGGGATCATGGGCGATGATGCCACGCTTCTTGTAGATTTCAAGGAAGCTCGCCGCATCGTCGCGGCTGATGCCGAGCGCGGTCTGCGTGAGATCGTTGGTGCCGAAGGAGAAGAATTCGGCCGCCTCGGCGATTTCCTCGGCCCGGAGCGCCGCGCGCGGCAATTCGATCATCGTGCCGACCTGATAGTCGAAGACCGCGCCGGTCTCCTTTTTCACAGCCGCAGCCATCGCGTCGATGCGGCCCTTCACGAGGTCGAGTTCCGTCTTGGTCATCACCAGCGGCACCATGACTTCAGGCGTCACGGGCTGGCCGGTCTTTTTCGCGGCGCTGGCAGCGGCCTCGAAAATCGCGCGCGCCTGCATCTCGGCGATTTCCGGGAAAACGACCGCGAGACGGCATCCCCTGAAGCCAAGCATCGGGTTGAACTCATGCAACTCCGCCGCCCGCGCCTTGATCTTGGCGGCGGGCACGCCGAGCGATTGGGCGACCTCTTCGACTTCCTCGTCGGAATGCGGCAGGAACTCGTGCAAAGGCGGATCGAGCAGGCGGATCGTGACCGGCAGGCCGTGCATGATCTCGAACAGCTCCTCGAAATCCTTGCGCTGGATCGGCAGCAGCTTGGCGAGGGCGGCGCGGCGTCCGGCCTCATCGTCGGCGAGGATCATCTCGCGCATGGCGACGATGCGCGCACCTTCGAAGAACATGTGCTCCGTGCGGCAGAGGCCGATGCCTTCCGCGCCGAAGCTGCGGGCCTGCCGCGCATCGAGCGGTGTCTCGGCATTGGTGCGCACCTTCATGCGGCGCACCTTGTCGGCCCAGCCCATCAGCGTCGAGAATTCGCCCGAGAGTTCGGGCTGCTGCATCTTGACCTCGCCGGCGAGGACTTGCCCGTTGCCGCCATCGATCGTGATGATCTCACCCTTCTTGAGCGTCTTTCCGCCCGTGGTCAGGGTCTGTGCGTTGTAATCGACGCGGATCGTGCCTGCGCCCGAGACGCAGGGCTTGCCCATGCCGCGCGCCACGACTGCCGCGTGCGAGGTCATGCCCCCGCGCGTGGTGAGGATGCCTTCGGCCGCGTGCATGCCATGAATGTCCTCCGGAGAGGTTTCGATGCGGACGAGAATGCATTTCCGTCCGGCCTTTTTTGCGGCCTCCGCATCGTCCGAATTGAACACGATCTCGCCTGAGGCCGCGCCCGGCGATGCCGGCAGGCCGATCGCCAGCACGTCGCGTGCGGCCTTGGGGTCGATCGTCGGGTGGAGAAGCTGGTCGAGCGAGAGCGGGTCGATCCTCAGGATCGCCTCTTCCTCGCTGATGAGGTTCTCGCCGGCAAGATCGACCGCGATCTTGAGCGAGGCCTTGGCGGTGCGCTTGCCGTTGCGCGTCTGCAGCATCCAGAGCTTGTTCTTCTCGATCGTGAACTCCATGTCCTGCATGTCACGATAATGCTGCTCAAGAACGTTGTAGATGCGTACGAGTTCGGCATAGGCCGCCGGCATCGCGGTCTCCATCGAGGCCTTGTTCGATCCTGCGGCGATGCGCGCCGCCTCGGTGATATCCTGAGGCGTGCGGATGCCGGCGACGACATCCTCGCCCTGCGCGTTGATCAGATATTCGCCGTAAAGCGCCTTTTCACCGGTCGACGGGTTGCGGGTGAAGGCGACGCCCGTCGCGCTGGTGTCGCCCATATTGCCGAACACCATGGCCTGCACGTTGACGGCGGTGCCCCAGGAGGCGGGAATGTCATTCAGCTCGCGGTACTTGATCGCGCGAGAGTTCATCCAGCTCGAGAATACCGCGCCGATCGCGCCCCAGAGCTGCTCCTTCACATCCTGAGGAAACGGCTTGCCGAGCTCTTCCTCGACCTTCTTCTTGTAGGAACCGATCAGCGCCAGCCAGTCCTCAGCTTTGAGATCGGTGTCGAGGTTGAGCGCCTTCCGATCCTTGTAGTCTTCGAGGATGTCTTCGAAATGGTGATGGTCGACGCCGAGCACGACACCGGAATACATCGTGATGAAGCGGCGGTAGCTGTCATAGGCAAAGCGCTTGTCGTTAGCGGATTTTGCAAGCGCTTCGACCGTCACGTCGTTGAGGCCGAGATTGAGGACCGTGTCCATCATGCCGGGCATGGAGGCGCGCGCGCCGGAGCGCACCGAGACGAGGAGCGGGTTTTCCGGATCGCCGAACACGCGGCCGGCAAGGTGGCCGACTTGCGCCAGGGCGGCGTCCACGGCACCCTCGAGGTCGCCCGGGTAGGTCTGGCCATGATCGTAGTAGTAGGTGCAGAGTTCGGTGGAAATGGTGAAACCGGGCGGGACAGGAAGACCCAAATTCGACATTTCAGCTAGGTTCGCGCCTTTGCCACCC
>JAIEPP010000378.1 GCA_019748335.1 Xanthobacteraceae bacterium | reverse complement strand
TCGAGTTCCGGCATGCAGACGTCGACCAGGATGATGGCGACGTCGTTCTTGAGCAGGAATTCGAGCGCCTCGCGGCCGGACGAGACCGCGACCAGGTTCTCGCCGAGTTCCTTCAGGATCACCTCATAGGCAAGCAGCTTGGCCGGCTGATCGTCGACCAGAAGGATGTTGACCTTCTCTTGTTCCATCATCTGCCTGCGCCGATCAACGGTGTAGCCACATTCGGATCGCGAGCAGCAACTGCTCGGTGTTGACGGGCTTGGCCAGATAGTCCGAAGCGCCGGCTTCGAGGCACTTCTCGCGGTCGCCCTTCATCGCCTTGGCGGTCAGCGCGATAATGGGGAGGCGGCCGAACGACGGGTTTTGCCGGATCACGCCCATGGTCTGATAACCGTCCATCTGCGGCATCATGATGTCCATCAGCACGATCGCAATGTTCGGGTTCGATTCCACCAGGGCGATGGCCTCGTGGCCGGTGGTTGCCGTCAGGACCTTCATGCCGCGGCGTTCCAGCACGCTGGAGAGCGCGAAGATGTTGCGGGCGTCGTCGTCCACCAATAGCGCAGTCTTGCCAACGAGATCCTCGTCGGAACTATTGAGTTTCTCCAGCATTCTCTGCTTCTCGACCGGTAATTCCGTGATCACACGGTGCAGAAACAGCGACGTTTCGTCGAGCAGGCGTTCCGGCGACTCCACGCCCTTGACCACGATACTGCGCGCCATGGTGTGGAGTTCCGCGTCTTCCTCGGCCGAAAGTTCCCGTCCGGTGAACACGACCACCGGAACATTCGCCAGCGATTCGTCGTTGCGGATCTGGTCGAGCACCTCGAATCCGCTCATGTCGGGCAGCCGCAGGTCGAGCACGACGCAGTCGCACGGACTGTCGCGCAGCGTCGCCAGCGCGCCGGCGCCGGTGTCTGACGTAACGATCTCGATGTCGTCGTGGTCGAGCAAAGCGCGGATGCTCAGCTGCTCGGCGGCGTTGTCCTCGACGATCAGCAGGCGTTTGCGGCGCGGCCTTGCATATTCCCTGATCTGGCTCAGCGCCGCACTGACGCCCTCGGTGGTCGTCGGCTTGTTGACGAAGGAGAACGCGCCGCGCGCCAGCGCGTGCTGTCGGTCTTCGTCGAGCGTGATGATCTGCACCGGGATGTGCCGGGTCAGCGGATTGTGCTTGAGCTGGCTCAGCACGGTCCAGCCCAGCATGTCGGGCAGGAAGACGTCGAGCGAGACCGCCGACGGCTGGAACTGTTTTGCCAATTCGAGCGCCTCGGCGCCGCGGTTGGCGACCAGAACCTTAAAACCCTTGTCGCGTGCGAGATCGATCAGCACCCGCGCATAATGCGGGTCGTCCTCGACGATCAGCAAAATGGTATCTCCCGGCTCCAGGTTGAGCCGGTCGTCGGGCAATTGCTCGATCACCCGTTCCTGGGTCGCAGTATTCTGCAGGGCTGGTGCCGTCATGTAGGGCGAGGGGGTGGGGATGCGCGGCGCGACGGTGGGGCCGGAATATTTCAACGGCAGATACAGCACGAAGGTGCTGCCTTTTCCCGGCGCACTGCGCAGGTGAATTTCGCCGCCGAGCAGGCTCGCGAGTTCGCGGCTGATGGCGAGGCCCAAACCTGTTCCACCGTATTTGCGGCTGGTGCCGGCGTCGGCCTGCTGGAACGCCTCGAAGATCAGCTTCTGTTTTTCCGGGGGGATGCCGATGCCGGTGTCGGTCACCTCGAAGGCGACGACGGCGGGCGCGTGGTTCAGGATCGGGTGATCGATGCTCCAGCCGCCGATGGCGGCCGACACGCTCATCTTCACGCCGCCCTCGGCGGTGAACTTGAAGGCGTTGGACAGCAGGTTCTTGAGAACCTGTTGAAGGCGTTTTGAATCCGTCACCATGCTGCGGCTGAGATTTTCGTCGACCGCGATGCTGAACGACAGATGACGATTGTCGGCTTCGTGCCGGAACGGCCGTCCGACGGTCTCCAGCAGGTTCTGGGTCAGGATCTCCTCGGCCTCGACGGTCACGGTTCCGGACTCGATCTTCGACAGATCGAGAATGTCGCTGATCAGATTCAAGAGATCGGTGCCGGCGCCGTGAATGGTGCGGGCGAACTCGACCTGTTTTGCCGACAGATTGCCGTCGGGGTTTTCGGTGAGTTGCTGGCCGAGAATCAGGATGCTGTTGAGCGGCGTCCGCAGCTCGTGCGACATGTTGGCCAGGAATTCCGACTTGTATTTGGAGGTCAGCGAAAGCTCGGTGGCCTTTTCCTCGAGCGCGCGCCGGGCCTGCTCGATTTCCTGGTTCTTTCGCTCCACTTCGACGTTGCGCTCGGCGAGCTGCTGCGCCTTCTGCTCGAGCTGTTCGTTGGTCTGTTGCAATTCCTTCTGCTGGGTCTGCAATTCGCCGGCGAGTTGCTGCGATTGCGTCAGCAGCCCTTCGGTCTGCATCGTGGCCTCGATCGAGTTGAGCACGATGCCGATGCTGTCAGTGAGCTGTTCGAGGAAGGTCATCTGCGAGGTCGTGAACGAGCTGACCGAGGACAGTTCGATCACGGCCTTGACCTGGTTCTCGAACAGCACCGGGAACACAACGAGGTTTTTCGGGTTCATGCGCAGCAACGCTGAATTGATCGGGGCTGCATTGGCCGGGATGTCCGACACCAGCCGCTGGCGCTTGTCCATCGCGCACTGGCCGATCAGCCCGTCGCCGAATTGCACCAGCCGCGGATGCGGGTTGGCGCTGTCGCCTGCGTAGGCCGACAGCAGCCGCAATTGCGGGTTCTCCGGATTCTCGACCTGGTAGATCACGCCCATATGGGCGTTGATCAGGGGCGCCAGTTCGGTCAGCAACAACCGGCCCACGGTGGACAGGTCGCGCTGTCCTTGCAGCATGTTGGTGAACTTGGCGAGGTTGGTCTTCAGCCAGTCCTGCTCGGTATTGACCTCGGTGGTGAGGCGCAGGTTACCGATCATGGTGTTGATATTGTCCTTGAGCTCCGCGACTTCGCCGCGGGCATCGACCTGGATCGAGCGGGTCAGGTCGCCCTTGGTCACGGCGGTCGCGACCTCGGCGATGGCGCGCACTTGCGAGGTCAGGTTGGCGGCGAGCAGGTTGACGTTGCCGGTGAGGTCCTTCCAGGTGCCGGCCGCACCGGGCACGTTGGCCTGGCCGCCGAGCCGTCCCTCGACGCCGACCTCGCGTGCCACGCTGGTGACCTGATCGGCGAAGGTCGCCAGCGTCTCGGTCATGTTGTTGATGGTGTCGGCAAGGGCCGCGACTTCGCCCTTCGACTTCACGGTAAGATTTTGCTTCAGGTCGCCGTTGGCGACTGCCGTCACCACCTTGACGATGCCGCGAACCTGTTCGGTCAGATTGGCGGCCATGAAGTTCACGGTGTCGGTGAGATCCTTCCAGGTTCCGGCGACACCAGGCACCTGGGCTTGGCCGCCGAGCTTGCCCTCGGTGCCGACTTCGCGCGCCACGCGCGTCACTTCGCCGGCGAACGCGTTCAACTGGTCGACCATCGTGTTGATGGTGTTCTTCAGTTCGAGAATCTCACCCTTGACGTCGACCGTGATCTTGCGCGAGAGGTCGCCGCGCGCCACGGCGGTGGTGACTTCGGCGATGTTGCGGACCTGGGTGGTGAGGTTGGCGGCAAGCAGGTTGACGTTGTCGGTGAGGTCCTTGAACGTGCCGCCGACGCCGGGTACCACCGCCTGGCCGCCGAGCCGGCCCTCGGTGCCGACTTCGCGCGCGACGCGGGTCACTTCTGCCGCGAACGAGCGCAACTGCTCCACCATCGTGTTGAGGGTGTCCTTGAGCAGCAGGATTTCGCCGCGGACGTCGACCGTGATCTTCTTCGACAGGTCGCCGCCGGCGATCGCGGTGGCGACCTCGGCGATGTTACGAACCTGCGCCGTCAGGTTCGAGGCCATGAAGTTGACGTTGTCGGTGAGATCCTTCCAGGTGCCGGCGACTTCGGGCACTTCGGCCTGGCCGCCGAGCTTGCCTTCGGTGCCGACCTCGCGCGCCACGCGCGTCACTTCCGAGGCGAAGGCGTTGAGCTGGTCCACCATGGTGTTGACGGTGTTTTTCAGTTCGAGAATCTCGCCCTTGACGTCGACCGTGATCTTCTTGGAGAGGTCGCCCTTGGCGACCGCCGTCGTCACTTCGGCGATGTTGCGGACCTGGCCGGTCAGGTTTCCGGCCATCGAGTTGACGTTGTCGGTGAGGTCTTTCCAGGTGCCGGCGACGCCGGGCACGTTGGCCTGACCGCCGAGCCGGCCCTCGGTGCCGACTTCGCGCGCCACGCGCGTCACTTCACCAGCAAAACGATTGAGCTGGTCGACCATCGTGTTCAGCGTTTCCTTCAACTGCAGGATCTCGCCACGGACGTCGACGGTGATCTTGCGCGATAGGTCGCCGCCGGCGATCGCGGTGGCGACTTCGGCGATGTTGCGGACCTGGGCGGTGAGGTTACCCGCCATGGAATTGACGCTGTCGGTGAGGTCTTTCCAGGTGCCGGCAACGCCGAGCACGTTGGCCTGGCCGCCGAGCTTGCCTTCGGTGCCGACTTCGCGCGCCACGCGCGTCACTTCGCCCGCGAACGCGTTGAGCTGGTCGACCATGGTGTTGAGGGTTTCCTTCAACTGAAGGATTTCGCCGGACACGTTCACCGTGATCTTCTTGGAGAGGTCGCCCTTGGCAACCGCGGTTGCGACCTCGGCGATGTTGCGGACCTGGCCGGTCAAATTGCTGGCCATCGAGTTGACGCTGTCGGTCAGGTCCTTCCAGGTGCCGGCGACGCCGCGCACCAGCGCCTGGCCACCGAGCTTGCCTTCGGTGCCGACTTCGCGTGCGACGCGCGTGACTTCGCCGGCAAAGGCATTGAGCTGGTCCACCATGGTGTTGACGGTGTTCTTCAGCTCCAGAATTTCGCCGCGCACGTCCACCGTGATTTTCTTGGACAGATCGCCGTTGGCGACCGCGGTCGTCACCTCGGCGATGTTGCGTACCTGCGCGGTCAGGTTCGACGCCATCGAGTTGACGCTCTCGGTCAAATCCTTCCAGGTGCCGGCGACGCCGAGCACGTTGGCCTGGCCGCCTAATCGTCCCTCGGTGCCGACTTCGCGCGCGACGCGCGTGACTTCGCCAGCGAAGGCGTTGAGCTGGTCGACCATCGTGTTCAGCGTTTCCTTCAGCTGAAGGATTTCGCCGGATACGTTGACGGTGATCTTCTTGGACAGGTCGCCGCCGGCGATCGCGGTGGCGACGTCGGCGATATTGCGGACCTGGGCGGTGAGGTTGGAGGCCATGAAGTTGACGTTGTCGGTGAGGTCCTTCCAGGTGCCGGCGACACCGGGCACCTGGGCCTGACCGCCGAGCTTGCCCTCGGTGCCGACCTCGCGCGCGACCCGCGTCACTTCGGAAGCGAACGAATTGAGCTGGTCCACCATCGTGTTGATGGTGTCCTTCAATTCCAGAATTTCGCCACGTACGTCCACGGTGATTTTTCGTGAAAGATCGCCGCGCGCCACGGCGGTGGTGACGTTGGCGATGTTGCGGACCTGGGCGGTCAGGTTGCCGCACATCGCGTTGACGGAGTCGGTCAGATCCTTCCAGGTGCCGGCGACGCCGGGAACGATGGCCTGGCCGCCGAGCTTGCCGTCGGTACCGACTTCGCGCGCGACGCGCGTCACTTCCGAAGCGAA
>JAIEPP010000030.1 GCA_019748335.1 Xanthobacteraceae bacterium | reverse complement strand
GCGTCGCCACCGCGCGGACGAACTGAAAGCGAAACGACGCCCAGTCGTGCTGCGCATTCCAGACCAGCACCGGCAGAAACACGACCGCGGCGATCAGGGCCGCCAGCCATGGATAGGGGCTGAACAGCCAGCGCCGCCGCCAGTCCGGCACCAGCACGAACGCCACGACCGCCGGCAGCAGCATGATCGCGGTGAATTTCGACAGCAGCGCCAGGCCTGCGAACAGGCCCGCGGCGAGCCACCAGCGCGGATTGCTGCTCTCGGCGAGCCGCACCAGCGCCCACAGCATCGCGACTGCGAACGGGATCATCGCGGTGTCGGGCGCCACCTTGGCCATCAGCAGCCCGTAATACAGCGCCGCCTCCGGCATCAGCACCGCAAACACGATAGCGCGAAAATCATGGGTGACGCGGCGGACGATATCGGCCAGCAGCCATTGCGTCGCCAGCATCGCGACGATGCCACCGAACCGCACCCCGAGATTGGTGTCGCCGAAAATCGTGGTGCCGAACCGGATCAGCCAGGCGATGCCGGGCGGGTGATCGAGAAACGACAGCGCGCTCTCCTTCGACCACGTCCAGTAATAGGCCTCGTCGGTGCGCAGCTCCGTCACCCCGGCATAGATCATCCGCATCGCCGTCAGCGCGGCGATCAGCAGTACCACGCCAAGCCATGGCGGCAAGGCGGGACGGACCGGTCGGGTTTGGCCGTTATCGGGCGGGGCTATCGTCACGGCGCTTTCTCGACGACTCCCCGGGGGGTGTCAACGTGCGGCGGAGGAAAAAGCTTGCTGTCGTCCCCGCGAACGCGGGGACCCATAACCACGGGGCGTGGTAAGGAGAATCGACTTGGGCCACAGCCTCGCGGATGGGCCACGGCGTATGGGTCCCTGCGTTCGCAGGGACGACGTGAAGAGTATGTAATGGAATTTCGAATTGTTATCGGCGATATGTAATCCATGACCCACATCACCGCCCCGACCCGCGAGCAGATCACGACCTTCATCCGCGGCATCAGCCTGCGGCAGGTCCGGCTCGTCAGCGGCGTGATCCTGTTTGCCTATCTACTCAGTCATTTCCTCAACCATGCGCTCGGCAACATCTCGATGGAGGCGCTGGCGAAGGGCGTCACCCTCCACACGTTGTTCTGGCAGTTCCTCCCGGTCGCGATCCTGTTCTACACCGCCTGTCTCGTCCACACCGGGCTCGGCATCTGGGCGCTGTACGAACGCCGCCAATTCCGCTGGAAGGCGATCGAGCCGATCCAGCTCGTGCTCGGCCTCAGCATTCCGGCGCTGGTGGTCTCGCATGTCATCGGGGTGCGGCTAGGCCAGACGCTGTACGGCCACGAAAAGCTCTATCCGCAGGTGTTCTTTGCCTACTGGATCTCGACACCCTACAAGGCCTGGCTCTTGACCGCCGTGCTTGACATCTCGTGGGTTCACGGCTGCATCGGGCTGTATTTCTGGCTGCGGATGAAAGCGTTCTACAAGAAAGCCGCGCCGTTTCTGCTCGCCGCCGCCGTGCTGGTTCCGACGATTGCGATGCTCGGCCTTTATCAAGGTGGGCGAAACGTCATGGACAGCGACAGCCTCGAATGGCGTAGAGACAATGTGACCCAGCGCCAGATGGGCACACGTGCCCAAGGACAGGTGCTTGAGCGCGCCACCGACTATTTCCTGATCGGCTATCTCGGCCTGATTGGCCTCGCGTTACTGGCGAAAGGCGGGCGCGCGCTCTATGAGCGCCGCGGCGGCATGATCAACCTGTCCTACGGCAACGGCCGCACGGTGCGGGTGCCGAGGGGGCTAAGCGTGCTCGAGGCCAGCCTGCGCAACAACGTGCCCCATGCCAGCGTGTGCGGCGGCCGGGCGCGCTGTTCGACCTGCCGCATCCGCATCATCGGCGACTGCAGCGCGCTGCCCGAACCATCGCAGCGCGAGGCCTTCGTGCTCGGCCGGGTCGGCGCGTCGGATCCGTCGATCCGCCTCGCCTGCCAGTTGCGGCCGGGGTGCGACCTGTCGTTCTTCCAGCTGTTCCTGCCGCACACCATGTCGGCCAATGCGCATGCGTCGAACCCGACCCGGATCGGCCAGGAACGCTATCTCGTCAGCATGTTCGTCGACATGCGCGGCTCGACCAAGCTCGCGGAGAAACGGTTGCCGTTCGATACGGTATTCATCGTCAACCGCTTCCTCGGCGCGGTGTCGCAGGCGGTGCTCGAGAGCGGCGGCATGCCGAACCAGTTCGTCGGCGACGGCATGCTGGCGCTGTTCGGGCTCACCTCGAGCCGGCCGGAGGCCTGCCGCCAGGCGCTGAACGCGGCGTCAATGATCGCTGCAAATGTCGACGAGCTGAACAAGTTTCTCGAACACGACCTACGCGAGCCGATTCGATTTGGCATCGGCATTCACGGCGGCGAAGTGATCGTCGGCGACATCGGCTATCGCGACCACATGGTATTCACCGCGCTCGGCGACGCCGTCAATGTCGCGGCGCGACTGCAGGACATGACCAAGAGCCTGTCCTGCGAAGCCGTCGTCTCCGACGAAGTGCGCGTCACCGCGGGCCTTGCCGCCGATGCGTTGCCGCAGCAGGAAGTCGCGATCCGCGGCCGCAACGAGCCGATGATCGTGCGCACCGTCACCGATGCGCGCGCGCTGTCGGCGTTGGTTAACGAAGAGAAAAGCGTCGCTGCCTGATTTGCGCGTTGTTCGGCGGCCGCCGCGAATGTGATGTTTTTCACACCTGAACAAGTATTCAGAAAATTGTCCGGCAATGGAATGCAGTTTTCTCGAACCCGGTTTCCCGGGACGGCGACTGATGGGCGATGGGTAAGACTGAAACCTGAACCCGCGCCGAGACGAAACGATCGAGGCGCACATTGAAGGAGAACGACCATGTTTCGCAAAGTGACTCTCGCTCTTGTTGCCGCCGCTTCCCTCAGCGCCATGGCGCTGGCTCCCACTGCCGCTTCGGCCGGCGGTGGCGGGTTCGGATGGCACCCGCATCACCACTGGGGCCACGGTTTCGGCTTCGGCGTCGGTTACGTCGGTGGCGGCTATGAAGGCTGCTACCGGACCCGCCTGGTGATGACGCCGTTCGGCTATCGTTACCGCACCGTCAACGTCTGCGCCTACTAATCCAGAACGCAGTCGGCTCGGCTCAAAGCCCCGGTCGCTCATGTGAGCGGCCGGGGTTTTCCGTTGCATCATGCTGCAACGCAAATGTGAGCGGCTCGCGCCGAAAGCATCAATTGACACCATGTCCTCCGATGCGACAACTTCGCACAGTGAGTCCGGTGATGACCGGCTCACCTAAAGAAGCTTCGGAGGAAGCAGGATGCTCGATCGACGAGAATGGATGAAGCGCGCCGGTATGACGGCGCTGGTTGCGGGCCTTGGTTCGTCACGGGCGTTGGCGCTCGACACCGTGACGCTGCCGTTCGACAATGGCGAGCGGCCGCTGGTGCGATACCCGCAGAAGCGCCCGATGATCGGCCTGACCGAACGGCCGCCGCAGCTCGAAACCCCGTTTGCGATCTTCAACGACGGCGCCATCACGCCGAACAACGCGTTTTTCGTCCGCTACCACCTGGCCGACGTGCCCTATGATGTCGATCCGGACAAGTTCACGCTGGAAATCAAGGGCAAGGTCGACAAGCCGCTCAAGCTCTCGCTAAAGGACATCAAGAAGCTGAAGGCGGTCGAACTCGTCGCCGTCAACCAGTGTTCCGGCAACAGCCGCGGCTTCTCCACCCCGCGGGTCGCCGGCGGGCAATTGGGCAACGGCGCCATGGGCAATGCGCGCTGGCGCGGCGTGCCACTGAAGGCCGTGCTCGACATGGCCGGCGTGCAGCAGGGCGCCAAACAGGTCACCTTCAACGGCATGGACGGGCCGGTCAGCGACAAGACGCCGGATTTCGTCAAGGCGCTCGACATCGATCACGCCCGCGACGGCGAAGTGATGCTGGCCTACGGCATGAACGGCGAGGACCTGCCGCTGCTGAACGGCTTTCCGCTGCGCCTGATCGTGCCCGGCTATTACGGCACCTATTGGGTCAAGCACCTCAACGAAATCACCGTCATCGACAACGTTTTCGAAGGCTTCTGGATGAAATCGGCGTACCGGATTCCGGATACGCCCAACCACAGCGTCGAGCCGGGCACGGCGCCAAAGGCGACCATTCCGATCAACCGCTTCACGGTGCGCTCGTTCATCACCAACGTCACTGACGGCGCCAAGCTGAAGCCGGGCTCGACCACGCTGAAAGGCATCGCGTTCGACGGCGGCAAGGGCATCAAGGAGGTCGCGGTTTCCACCGACGGCGGCAAGACCTGGACGCCGGCGAAACTCGGAAAAGACCTCGGCAAATATTCGTTCCGGGAATGGAAGCTACCGGTCAAGCTCGCGGCGGGATCCTACGAACTCAAGGTACGCGCGACCAACAACGCCGGCGATGTGCAGCCGATGACGCCGTTCTGGAATCCGGCCGGCTATTTGCGCAACGTCGTCGAAACCGTTCGCGTCACGGCGGCATGAGGAGAATGATCGTGCAACATCGGATTCTCCTGGCGCTTGCCGCCACCGCAAGCCTCGGTTTCGCCACCGCGTATGCGGCCCCGGTCAACTACAAGCTTCCGGAGGAAAAGGCCGCTTTCACGCCCGGCGCCGGCATCGAGATGGTGCAGAACAATTGCACCGCCTGCCATTCCGCCGACTACATCAAGACCCAGCCGCGCGGCGAAAAGTTCAAGAAGGATTTCTGGGCCGCCGAAGTCACCAAGATGATCAAGGTCTACGGCGCGCCGATCGACGACAAGGACGTCGGCAAGATCGTCGACTATCTGGCCGCGAATTACTGAGACTCGAGGCGCCGGGGGCGCGCGGCAGGTGGGGGAAATCGATCCGGTCAACCGGGTCCGTCGTGCGGCGACGCCCTCGCCCGGCCGCTCCCCCACGGCCGGCAGAGGACGTCCAAGGCCGGCCTATTCCCATTCACAAAACCGGGAATGTGCCGCGATTTTGCCGTATCAAATGACCGCCAATCCGGCAAAAAGGCAAAAATGCGGTGCAACATGCCGCTTTTTTGCCGAAACGGCCATGCCGTTTGCGCTACCCAGTCCGCCACAACCCGCGTATCCTGATGCCACGGGCAGGCCGGTATGTGCGGGGACCGGCGGCTCGTTTTATTTTTTGATTCCGCGGAGACGACGTGAATGGCTAAAGGTACCGTGAAGTGGTTCAACCCGACCAAGGGTTACGGGTTCATCCAGCCCAGCAATGGCGGCAAGGACGTTTTCGTTCATATTTCGGCAGTTGAGAAAGCTGGTCTTTCGACGCTCAATGAAGGGCAGACCGTCGAGTACGAAGAGATCGCCAACCGCGGCAAGACCTCAGCCGAGAACCTCAAGGTTTAGCGCAACAACGCGTTCGGCAACGGCACACTCTCGGACGCAATCCGGGAGTTGGGCTCGAAGAGATCTCCAGAAAAAACTGTGAGCGTTCGGCGGAGCGGGCACCGCTTCAGCGCGCACTCGAATAGGCCCATACGCCATTCCGTTCTGATCGCATCAGGACGGATTTTTTTAGGCCCCGCGCGTGGATCGAAAGCGCAATCGAAAGCGCGCCTGCTCCTCAGTCTTCCTTGACCCATTTCTGAACCGTCATGACGTCGGGTGGCTGCAGATAGCCGCGCGGCCAGAGGTC
>JAIEPP010000073.1 GCA_019748335.1 Xanthobacteraceae bacterium | reverse complement strand
CCCGACTGGCTCGATTCAGCGATCGAAGCCCGCCACGCCGATCTCGCTCTGGCCATGCTGAGCGCGTTCGTCGAAGCCCAGCGCGTCAGCACATTGGCGAGCCGAACCAGCGTTCCCAGCGTGTCGCGCGACCGGGATCCGCTCCTCGAGCGGGTTTGCTGCGACAACTTCGGCTAGACCGTTGTCCACGGATTGTCGGAGTTTCCAGCCTTGGCACAGCCCCCGCACATACCGCAGGAACTGAGGACGGTTTAGGTCGTCGCGCGCTTCGGCATGCGAATGATCGTGCTGGCTGCTTTTGCCGCGTTCGGTGGTGCAGGCTTCGGCAGGAGCATGGCAGCATTGTTGTGGATGTCCGCCATGCTCAGCGCCGTCGTCGGCGCCTTCAGGCGCGAGCCGCCGGTCGACATCGTTCTCAACCATTGGGATGAAGCGGTAGCCTATGCGGCGCTGTTCTCCCTGGTGACTGCACTCAATCACGCCGCCGCGGCCTGAAGCCACCGCTGCGATTTTATGCGGCGCTTATGAGATCGCGATCCTGTCGCCCTCGAATTCATACCCGGCCGGGAAGATATTGCACGCATGAGCAATGCCGTCTCCCGGCCAATAGCCATCCGAACATTCGGAGCGAACGACAAGCCCGCGAAAGTTCCGTGGCACCCGGGAACGTGCTGCTCGGTTACAGAAGGAATACCAACGTGAAGCTCGTCGAACCTCCATCGTGCAATTCGCCATCTGCAATCGTCTTCATTGGCAAAAACAGCCGTGGCAACTGGGTCGCCCAGGAACAAAATGGCCTCTATGGCGGCCTATTCGTCAGCCGTGCGCAAGCCGTCAAATACGCCTTGTTCGAGAACGGCCATCATTCCGAAACCATCGTGGAAGTGACCTGCGAAATCGAACTCGACATGAATGGCCGTTCCGCTGCCGATCCCCTGCCCGCAAGCCGCCGGCGTTCAGCGCGCGCCGGATGAGATGCCAGGTCGCTGCAGCGCGCCAAGCAATCAGGAGAGCAGAATGGATCAGCCTCAATCCAGTTCGAACCGCGAGCAGGTCGCCGATACCATGATCGGTCTCACTCGCCTGTCTCATCTACGCCGCGCCATCGTTGCCGGCGGCGACCGGATGGAAATGTATCTTGCGCTGCGGCGGCGCGGTTATCTTCGCGTCGCCACTACCGACACCTGTCGCATCGCCAAGGGACAGCACGCGGTCGGCCTGATCACGGGCCTGAACTCGCTTTCGGAAATCGAGGCCACGCTCGTCCAGGTATCGCGTTTTCTCTGCGCCAGTGCCGCCATTGCCGTTCTGATCGACACCCGCGAAGAGGGATTCAGCCTGAAAATCCGAGCCAGGCTGGAGCGATTGGGTTTCCGAATCGAAGCCGGCGTCAGATGCCGGCAGGGCCTGGTGCTTTCAGCCTGGCGGCAGGGCTTTGGCCAGATGGAAAACGCGGCTTGAAATCCCATGACAACCCTTGCAAATCCCGTCACCTGGCTGGCGGGCTACATTCCCGATCTTCCGACTCCGCTTGACGAAAGCGGCGCGATTGATCTGGCGGCGTTCAGGCGGCTCTGCGAGCGCCAGATCGCGGCCGGCGTCTCGGCGATCGTGGCAGGCGAGACGACCGGTGAAAGCTCCACCCTGACGCCGGCCGAGCATGACACCATCGTTCGCGCGGCCGTCGAGACCGCGCGCGGCCGGGTGCGTGTCATTGCCGGCGCGGGATCGAATTCGACCAGCCAGGCCATCGAAATGACCCGGCGCGCCGAGGCCGTCGGCGCCGACGCCGTTCTTTCGGTCGTGCCCTATTACAACAAGCCGATGCAAGCCGGCATCTACGCGCACTTTGTGGCGATTGCCAGCTCAACCCGCCTGCCCATCGTCCTGCACGACGTGCCCGCCCGCACCATTCGCGAATTGGCGGACGACACGCTGGTGCGGCTCGCCGGATCCGGGCAATTCATCGGCCTGAAGGATGCTACCGGCGACGTTGCTCGCACGTTGCGGCTGCGCTCGCGCTTGCCGCAGGGGTTCAGGATGTTGTCCGGGGACGACATGACGGCGCTGGCCTTCATCGCCAATGGCGGCGATGGCTGCATCTCCGTGATATCGAATGTAGCGCCGGAACTATGCCTGGAGATATTTTCGAACTGCAGACAGGGACGGCTGCAAACCGCGAGATACCTGCAGAACCGGCTCGCACCGCTGACATCGGCGCTGTGCAGGGAGAGCCCGGCCGCCCTGAAATATGCCCTATGCCTGCTCGGCTTCATGTCGCCGGGCACGCGCCTGCCGATCGTTGGGCTGGCCGATGCGGCCAAGGCCGAGGTCGCGGCCGCAATCGCCGATATCGGCGACGAGGATCTGGCCTGCCCGATCGAGAACAGGAGCGGCCCCCGCCTTCGCAAGGGTCCGGCCGGAACGTCGTAGGGTTGTTGCAGATGGGAGCGCGGATTGCGAAAATCGAGAAGCATGCCCGGACGCTGCGCGCCTGGCAGCTTGCACTGCTGCGATTCGCAGTTTCCCTGGACAATGCCGATCGATTGGCCGTTCTGAGGATCGCAGCCGAGATCGACAGGGGCGGCTCAAGGCACGACAAGCCTGATTTCAGATTTTTCCGGAATACCAGCGCCGAACTGTGCGCCGCCATACTGCCGCCGAACGCGTCACGTGTCGCGGTGTTGCACCAGTTTGTGGCGCAGATCGATGACGAGCGCCTGAAACGCGCGTTCGCGGCGGCATTAGAAATCAACCAGTCGAAGACCCGCTCGGCCGCCAAGCCTGCAAGGCGCGGCAAAAGTCTGTGGAGGGGGCTATCCTCCCGGAGCGGCCACGCGCTCCAGGAAAAAATTTAGTCCCGGTTCAGGTGCCGCCGGGTGCGCGGCCGAATAGATGCTTTTCGCGCCATTTCGGCCCGGGACTACGCATATAGTGGTCTTCAGGATGATATTTCCGAACCGGCCCCTCCAGGGATGATCTCAGGAACGTCGCTGCGACGGCAACGCTTCTGCGAAACATTGAAACGGTTACCTCGATGGCGAGCGAAAGCTGACGCATGGTGTCCTCCACAAACGATTGGGTTGCCGCCGGCAAGCGCTGACGGCTGCCTTCAATCCTCGCGAACGACGGTTCGGACCGGATAGCGCGTCAGCCAGTCATTGCTTCGGCGGTCGTAGCGGATGCCGCGCAACTCGAGCTCGCGCTCCATGCGGCGAAGCTTCGAATTGGCAATCGCCTCGATCATGTTGCTCAAGAAGCCGTTGATGCGCCTCAAGGCGCGGCGCGCATGGATGCGACGGCGCTTTCCCGCCGTCCGAGCAAACCGGTAGTCGTTCGGTGATTCGGTTCGGCTGATGAGATACGACCGATAGGCATCGTCGTAGGTCAGATCGCGATAATCACTATCGCTGGTGATCAGGTGGGCCATCTTGCATCTCCACGGTCAACTCGCTGTTCGAGCATTGATTGGAAGATGTATTGGACGGCATATGAATTCGAGGTGGGCTCCTGTGCAGTCTCATAAAAACGGCAGAAGTGTCTGCCGTGACTTTGCTAGGGTCCATTCGTCCATTCCTATATCTCTCCTATGAGATCCAATACCCGCCCCTCTCGCATTCCTATGGCCTCGCCGGCACATCATGGGCGTTAGCGTCGTGAGGAGGCCGCCATGGCCGCGATCACTTTCAACAGTTTGAATCAGGCACAACAGGTTCGGGAACGGCTTCAGGCCGTGCTCATCGTTTTGAGCGAAGTGCTCGATAGGTTTGTTAGCTACCGCATGCGGCTCGTTGCGGCCGCAGCCGAACACGCGCGTCCGCAGCAGTCCCGGGGTGTGTCATCGTCATCGACAAGCGCCCGATGACCAACATGCAAATGACAAATCCGGACCTCTTGCCACGGCAGTCGCAGCGACGTGCGCTCGAACGGGAAAGGGCGCGTGCGGGCGCCCTGCCGGTCGCTGATCCCGCTGCCCCTGGCGCGCAATTTCCTCCCCTCGATCCCGGCTGCGTCAGCGACGCAATCCCGGCGTTTTTCATCGGCCGCAACAAGTAAGGCTTTTGGGTTGCCCGGGATGCGAGGGGATTGACGGGCGGGCTCTTCCTGTCCGAGAGCGGCGCCCTGTCCTTTGCCAGACGGAATAGCCAGCCGATCAGGTGCGCGACAATCTACCCGTCCGAAACCATCGAGCTTGATCTCAAGAACATGGGCAATCCGCTTGTCGCGCGTCTTGCCCCATTGAAACGTCTTGCGAAGCGCGTCCGGCAGCGACTGGGCACCTTGGTCGGCGTCTAGCCGGCGCTTTGTCTCAACCCGAGTGAAGGATCTCTGACATGACGATGTTGATGCACCCTGGCAGCCGGTTCAAACCGGCGTCCCATCCATCGCGACGGCGGGATGTGGTCGGCTTACCTCCGGCTGACGCCCAACTGGCGGCGATCAAACGATTCTTCCTGTGTGTGCTTGCAGCCCTGCTGGCAGGTGGCGCGGTCGCCGGAGTTATCGCCATAAGGACCGCAGCCTATTTCTGGCGCTTTCCCTATTGAGCCGGCGCTGCGTCAGCGCTCGTGCAGATAGATCCAGGACACCCCGATAACCCCCAGCAACAGTCCCAGACCAATCTGCCAGATTACCGATCCTGGCGCCCCAAATGAAAATCGCGGAACGTCACGTTCACAACAGGCGTCTTTGTCGGCCATCTGAACGATTGATTGGGCAAACCGTGTCCGGACTGGCCGCGATCAAGGCGCCGGAGCCTTTACCTGTAATTGGTTCACCTTTACGATGCCCCTCTGGCAGCGAGCGCCCCGGCTTGCGCCAACGGCCAGAACCTTTCCATCGCGCCTCATCAGTATTGACCTACCATGAACTTCATCGGCGCAGACGTTTCCGGCACACTGGACCGCATTCTCGACAAGGCGGCAGACAATCTCCGGTTCGCAAAGATACTGGTTCAACTGGGCCTCGATCCCAACAACATCACCTACGACGCCCTGTTCAACCGCCTGCTGGAAATTCTGCTGGCCAACATCACGCTGGCGAACGCGTTTGCCCTGGTCGGCGCGATCTTCTTTGTCGCCACGCTGCTGACGCATACGATGGTGCCGCTGCGCGTTGCGAATATGATCGGCTGCATGTGCTTCGCCGCCTTTGGCGCGCTGGCCGGAGACATCAAGACCTTCCTGTTGTATCTCCTGCTGCTCCCCATCAACGGCCTTCGCCTTCATCAGATGCTGAACCTCGTCAAGAAGGCGCGTGCCGCCACGGCGGGCGACATGTCGATGGAATGGCTCAAGCCGTTCATGACCACGCGCAAATATCGCAAGGGCGATACGCTCTTCAAAAAGGACGACCCCGCGCATGAGATGCTGCTCACCGTCACCGGAATGTTCCTGGTCAGCGAGATCAACGTCGCGGTTCCACCGGGACGTCTGATGGGCGAACTCGGCTTCCTTTCGCCGGATAACCGGCGGACCGCGACGATCATGTGCACGGAAGATGGGCAGGTGCTGAGCATCACCTATGAGAAGCTGCTCGAGATCTACTTCCAGAACCCGCAATTCGGCTATTATTTTCTGGTCCTGACCAGCCAGCGCCTGCTGGAAAACATCGCGCGGCTCGAGACCATTGTGGCGCAGAACAAAGCCGCGGAGCAGGCCGCGGCAGCCCGCACCAACTGAGCATCGCCGCTTTCGC
>JAIEPP010000710.1 GCA_019748335.1 Xanthobacteraceae bacterium | reverse complement strand
ATCGTGCCGCGCCGCGTCGACATCGCTGCGCGCCGCCATGACAATTCGCACCTCCACCGCTGCGGCGTCTTCTGCGTCCGCTTCGGCAGCGAATCCGTACACGACATCATTGGCCGGCCAGGGTGACAGGCGCTCGATCTGGTTGCGGATGACTCCGGCCAGAAACTTGCGTGCCTGCGCCGGCACGGTTATCCGGCGCACGAAAACCTTGTCGGGAGGGAATTCGAGAACGACAAAGTTGTTGTGGGCCGCGCGCTGGATATCTTCGGAAATTTCCATCCCGGGGGCCAAGGTCGCGAGAATGTTTCCTGCCTGATCGTCGCGCAGCATCGCATCTCGGGTCGGCTCGGCTCGCCGAACCACGACATGTTCGTTCTCGCGCGTGACAATCAGCGAACGACGTTCGCGCCCGCTGTCACGCCAGGATAAAAACAGCGTCGCGAGGATTTCGATCCATCGTTTCCAGATAGCGCCGATGCGCATGACTTTGCCTTTGTGCTTTCAGACGATCCGTCAGAGGAGTCGTGGGGATGGTACCGGGGTCCAGACCAGTACGCGATAGGGTAGTGTATCCTGAGGCAGCACGACAATCACCGACCGGGCGCCAATGGCATAGCCGTTCGCAAGTTCGGCCATGAGTTCTACCGAAGCCACGCGCACCGGCTTGACCGCCAGAAATCGCCGCGCCGGCTCGATAAGTCGCGTTAGCCGCTCGACATCCGCCGAAAGGCTGCGGCGCGCCTTGACGAACGCGTCGGCCTGAGCTTTGGCGACCCCAGGAAGTGCCGCGATGACGCCCGCTGGCGCAGTGAGCGGATTTATCGTTTCGCTGCCGAATACAGTCGCGAGCGGCGTAATGCCTGCCACCCATTCCGGGCGCATTCCGGTAACGGACTGGAGCTGTCGCAAGTCGGAAAATGGCAGCCCCGCCTCCAGCGTCGATGGCTGCCCCATTTGTTGCGGCGTCCCGGTCGCGCTATTGGTCGAACCCAGCACGACATTCGGACGCGCGGCATTGCCGGGATTGCGTCGTTCCACAATACGCTGGGCGACGTCGTTCGCGGCGGCCTGCGAAGCGCCAACAGAGCGCAAGAGCGCCGCGATAACTTCGGCTGGCGCTTTTCCAATGTCGATGCGGCCGCCCTCATCGGTGAGGCGCGACCGCACCGAACCGGTGGCAAGGTCGACCTTCGCTTCGTTATCCAGCAGCGGCGCATCGCCCAGGGCGTCGATGACGCTGGCAGCCGTCTCGAGCCCCGCCGAGAGCAGCGCAGCGCCCTGCACGCGATCGCGCTCTACCGCCATCACGCCGGCAAACCCGCGGAAGGTGACGGCTGCCGCCATCGCGAGTGCCGACAGCAGCGCGATCGACCACAGCACGGTCACCAAAATCACGCCGCTGCGCGGATCGCTGCGTTTCATCGCACTGGCCCTTTCGGATCGGGCACGTTGCCCTGTGTGGAAGTCGCGATAGACAGACAAGCGACCACCGGGTCCGCTTGCCCACAGGCCGCTGGAGCATTGGCGCGGATCACAAAATCGGCTTCGCCGAGCAGATTGGCACCGGTGGTGCGGTCCCGCAGATTTAGCCGCACGTATCCGGGCAACGCCCTTTCGCCAGCCCAACTTGCGGACCATGCGAGGGCGCCATCCGGCGCGAAACGACCGAACACGAATGAAATGTCCAACTTGCCCTCGATCAGAACGACCGGATCTTTCGGCGTGACATCTTCGAAGCGCGCGCGCGGTCCGGGCCATGTCGCGCGACGTCTGAGCAAACGGCTGACTTCGCCATCCTGCTCTACCGCCAAACTGATTAAATCGTCGTCGAGCGACCCCGATGCAGCCCGACCGGCACTCACAAAGACGATGCCGGACGGCTCGCCGGCGAAGGCAGTCGCGGCTGTCCCTTGCTCCGTTCTTCGCGACACGAACCGGGCCGAGCTGAAATCGCCCGCCAGACGCTCCACTGCGAGCATCAGGCGCTCCGCTTCGGTTACACTCCGCGTTCCGCGGTCGAAGAACAGCGCGACATTGTGGACCAGTGCAGTGCTCGCCATGATGATCACGGAGGCAATCGCAAGCGCGGCGAGAACTTCTATCAGGGTGAAGCCCTCACATCCGGTCCGCGTTCGGTTCCGTTTCATTTTCATCGCCCCGGCGCCCTGCGGAGCCGTATCGTTTCCGCGGTCATGACTTGATCAGAGCCCCACGCCACACTTGCCATCACGCGATAGGCCTGCCAGTTTGGTCGGTCGGCAGCGCGCGTGGCGGCAGCGGCGACCGGCTCGGAGGCGACACGCCATCGCAGTCCGGCTGTTTCGCCGTCCCGCGTCAAGTTGGCCGCGCCGGAACGATCGAAGGGTGCATCGAGCAGGGAGCGCAGTAGAACTTGCGCGGCGACGCGGCCGTCGGCATCGGCCATGATGCGGCGCGCCTGAGACAGGTGCGGACCGAGCACCACCGCAAAAGCGAGAATCACCGCTAGCGCTACCAGGGCCTCGAGAAGGGTGAAACCCGCCTCCCCGCTGCCGTCACGGCGCAATTGCGACGCCTCCCGTGTACCAATTGACTCGAATTTCATATTCGGCATTCTCACGTGATAATTTCAGCACCGCCCCCGTCGAGGCTCCGTCCGGAGTGAAGCGAACGACGGCCTGGCGCCCGGACCACAATGCGTCGATGCCGAGGACGTCGAGGACGACGTCGCGCGGGATAGCAAGGACATTGCCTCCATCGCCGACCAGAACACGGCGCTCGCCGTCGAGGGACACCTGACGGTCCCGCCCGGTCAGAACGGCACCGAGACGTTCACGCCGAAGCAGTGCTGCCATTTCGAGCGTCAGGGCCTTCAGCCCGCCTCGTCCGGTGCCGGGCATCATCGTGACCGCAAGCGACGCGACCAACGCAATGATCAGCATCACAGCCACGACCTCAATCAGCGTGAAGCCGGCGCGTCGATCGGTGGACCGCGTTCGAGCTCTCGGCTGCAGGGGCCGATCCATCCTGACGGTCCTGATCATTGCGCCAGTTCCGTGATGCTGAGGAGCGCGCTCATAATCGATACGATCAGCGTACCGATCACAACACTGACAACAACAATCGTGGCCGGCCCGATCGCGCCCATCAACCTGTCGAGGCCGAGGCCGAGCTTGTGCTCGTAGAAATGCGACGCCTGACGGACAATGGAGCCGAGGTCTCCGACTTGATCCCCGACCCTCAGCATCCTTACCGCCAGCGGCGGAAGAAGATTGGTTTCCGCCAGGGCGTCAGCGAAATTTCGGCCATTTCGCACGTGCTCGTGCACACGGTCCACCGCGGCAACGTAGTCCGGCTCGGTCAGGACATCGCGCAGAATTTTCAACGCGGTCGGAAGCGCTACGCCATTTTCGAGCAGAAGGCCGAGCGTTCCGACAATCCGCGCGGTACGTCGGTCGCCCATCGGTCCCGAAATTCCCGGAAGCCTTGCGATCGCAGCAACAATCCGCGCCCGCCATTCGCGCCTGCTCAACACCAGCCAGGCGCCGACGACCAAAAACAAACACATCCCAAGAAACAGGTCGACATTGGCACGCAGCCAGATCGACGCGGCCACGATCAACGCCGCGCCTGAATTGAGACGCCCGCCAAGGTCCTTGAACACCGGTTCGAACTGGGGGACCACATACATCAGAAAAAACAAAAGAATGACGGTGGCCGTGCCGATTAGAAACAAAGGATAGCGGATCGCCGAATTGATCCGCTCGGTCATCAGTTCCCGGCGCGTTCGATCCTCGACGATCGCACGCAGCACCACTTCGAGCTTGCCGGACGCCTCGCCCACCCGGACCATGGCCACATAGGCAGGATCGATGATGGAAGGATAGCGTTCCAGCGCCTCCCCAAAGCTTTCACCCGCGGAGATCGATGCACGCAGCCCATGGGCAAAGCCCGCCAATGCCTTGCTGGTGTCCTCACCGAGCGTTTGGAGTGCCGCTTCGAGAGTCAATCCGGCGCCGATCAGAAGTGCCAGCTGGCGCAGAAAAATGGAAACATCGCGAGATCGCGGTGACTTTTCGGCGCCCCGGCGTCTGCGGGTAAGGATACCCGTCGCGGCGACCTCGGCATCAATCGGCAGGTGTCCAAGATACTCGATGCGCCGAACCACCTCCTCGCGCGACGATGCCTCGACCTCGCCGACGATGATTTCGCCTGCGTGGGTGACAGCTCGATATCGGAACTGTGGCATTGGACCGGTGCGTGCCGCGGTTATGTCGACGACATCCAAAAACCGTCAGCGCCCGATGTCGTCAGGATGCAGTATTATTCACAATCCACGTCCCGTCGTCGATGTGGTGATCGATTGACGCGTGTGGACCCGGGTAGGCCACGCGAGCGGCGAAAATAGGACACTCTCTGTGGCCAATCTGAGTCGGTTTGATGTCTAAAATGTGACGCGCGGCCGGACATGGCCTACCGCTGGCCTCAAATATCTGTGTTCACGATATCTGCGCCTCCGCTAAATGGCCACATCCGAACGGCCGGCCCGCTCCTGGAGCGCGGAAATTGTTTCAAGCAGATTGTCGCGGCGCGCTCTCATTGCTCGGGCGACGGCCGGATATTCCGGTCGCGTGAGATCTGACACCCCGGCTTCCTGTTCGCGAGAGTCAATGTCGACGTTAAGCACGTCAACCAAACGATTGAGGTCGGCAATCAAAGCTCTTGCTTGGGTCACCTCACGCGCGGCGGTGACAATTGCAAGATGACGGTGCTGTTTCATTTTGTAACGTCCAAATGATCAAAATTGGCACACCTTGAAAAACTCTGGCGGCCTTTGGACGTCACAGGGCAATACCCGGGCCAGAACTGGAGCCGGGGCAAAATCAAGCTGTTACACCTCGCGAACATGCGTATTCGATCGAAACGAGACGGTTTATGCGGACAACTGCGACCATCGGCAATGGCCGCGCCTCTCTTGCCGGGGCATCTGCCGCCACCGCCCCGGCCCCCGACGATCAAACATCGGAGGCGGGCGTAGAAGCTGGAGCTGAATGGGCTTGCTGCATTGCGGGAGCAGCACGGGGGGGGGGTATTAGGTACGCTACCCTTGAAGACTTCCCCGCCAGCATCACGCACCATTGCAGTGCTTGCCAAGCATTGGCCTTCCCCACTAAGCTCAAGGGGCAACCGAATGGCTTTCGAGTACCCTTATGCGTAAAGCAAGCAAGAGCGTTCGCGCACTGGTTTTGAGCTGGGTTTTGCTCATTGGCGGCCCGGTGATGCAATCGGCAAGCGCTCAGGATGGAAAGCGCTCCGAAGATGGCGCCCCACTGGGCGCGTCAGAGGTCGCGTTCGAGTGGCAATATTCCTGCACTGGCGGGAAGGCTTGCTCGTTCACTTGTCCCGGATCGGGCGGGGCATCCAACGTGACGGCGCTTACGCTTCAATTGGGCACCATCCCTCTGAGCGGCAATCAAAGAGCCTTCGGCATATTCTATAAATTTTCGACCGCGCAGATCCCGCGCGCTAACGGTTTTAGCCTCACGACGGGGATAAGCACGCTTTCATGCCAGGTGAATGGCATGGATCTCGACTATTCGGGACCGAGGAAGTCCGTCGATAGTTCTGCGCCGACGGCCGGCCTCTCAAGCCAAGAAAGCAAGTCCCGGGCTCAGTTGCAGTGAGGTTGACCTCATCACAACAGCGGGACTTGCCTG